>JALYGX010000498.1 GCA_030776905.1 Cyanobacteriota bacterium
TCTTATTTTTTGGCAAATCCCCTGACGCGATCGAGATGAACCGTTATATCGCGCATCAAGACTCGCTGTGACAACCCATTTAAAACTGCATTTCGCAATCGCCCAAACGCTGAATTGGTAGGCTGTATACCCAATCCAAACGGAGCAGTATCGCGGCTGCCCAAGGGTAAAGCCGACATGCCAAAGGCTGCCCACGGCAACCCCGTTTTTTCCGAAAGCCATGACACGCCAATGAAGAAGACATCGCATAGCAGAACATCGGCTGGAAAAGAGCGAAGGATTTCTGTCAACTCTGATAGCTGCGTAACTCCAGCATTGATGAAGCCATGCTTGAGGTAGAACTTAAACTGTGCCACCCCCTTGTTCGCTTCTTTCTGGTCTAACCACGACTGAGGAATGGTACTCATATCCGTAAAGTCTAATCCCGTGCGAATCGGGACGTGGTATGCACCAGTCGCTTCCACCTTTTCCTTAAATCCTTTGCCTGTGTACCACCATATTTCATGAGAGCGCTCCACTAGGAAGCGGGCAATCGGTAATGCTGGGTTGACGTGTCCAGCGGCGGGAATTGTAGCAATCAGAAAACGAGCCATTTTGATGCAAAAACTCCAATGAACTTGGGAGTGTCAGCGCCTTCAGTCGTTATGAATTAAATTTTTAATTCATTGTCAGCGGTTAGTCTTGGTTCTGTCAACAATGGATTAAATTTTTAGTTAACAAGAGCCACTTAGACCTTGAGTACCTGTAAAGTTCAAAGAGAAAGGCTTGACCTCCCCTACCGCCGTCCTGTCATCGATTTGTCTACCGTTGTGAGCCAAAAAGCCAAAAACAAAAAAACACCTGCTTCTTCTGCTAAGCGTCCAGTACGTGATGCAGAGGCGACCAAACAAGAGATTCTCGATGCCGCCGAGGAGGAGTTTGCCTTCCACGGACTCAGTGGAGCGCGAACTGAAGCGATCGCTAAAAGTGCCGGCGTAGCACCGCGAATGCTCTACTACTACTTTCAGAGCAAGGAAGGGCTTTACCAAGCAGTTTTAGAGCGACCGGCGACACAATTCCAGGAGGTGCTTTTGCAACTCAAGCTAGAACAATTACCAGCAGCAGAAGCGTTAAGAGCGTTTTTGCAAACCACAATCGCCTATGAGGCTTCTCACCGCCATCGGGGAATGTTGTTGTTTCAGGAAGCGAATCAGAATCAGGGCAAGTATTTCAAGCTGACAAATTGGCAACAACCAATTGCCTCCCTGACTGCAATTCTGGAGCGGGGAATGCAAGAGGGAATATTCTGCAAGCTCGATGGGTACATGACAACTCTGACGATTATTGGCGTGTGCGTTTTCTACGCCAATGCTCATGAAAACTTGAAGCATCTGGAGCCAGGGCGGGATTTATTGAGTCCAGAATTGATTGAGCAGTACAGCCAAGCGGCAATCAACTTGGTTTTGAGGGGAGTGCTGCATCAGGAAAAGTAGAGCGAAAAGTGCTAGTACCGCTAAACCTTGCATAGGCTTTATTTGTCCGTGCGTGTACCTTCCCGTGTCTGCCCTCTGTTCATCTCTTAACGCGAGTGATATTCCTTTTCGTCAGGAGGGCAATTGTCCTTGTGTCAGCACTGCAACTTCTCAATAATTCCAGACAAAATCCACTAACCTAAAATTCCCGACATTGAGAGGAACTTCGGTCTGTATATCCCCTTTCACCAAAGCTTGAAACTATGGAAGACGTGGTATTTGCCTGCTTTTGAACAGAATGTGGGGTTTGGTCAGTCGTTTTCACTGTTTGGCTCTATCTCTTCAAGCTGGCTCAAGAGCTGCTCTAGTTCCTGAACTTCAGCCTTCAGCCTTTCTTCATCAAAGCCAGTGGGTTTACTTCTATGTAAGCCTTTACCAAGTTGCTCTCGATACAAGCCGACTAACAACCTTAGAGCTGGGATGACTACATCTGTGTAAGTCGATATTGCCAACTGCTGAGTCTCAACTTTTTTTCGATGCCCGCCAGTCGAGTCTCTAGCTCAATCCGTAACTGGTTGATATCAGCCTTGACCACTTCGTATCTGCGAATATCCCAGTAATTTAGAATCGCCTCAAGCATTACATCGCTACGGGTACGACCAGACATTTTGGCAATCTCATCAATACGGTCCAAGTCTTCTTGGTCAATTCGCAGCCCTACTGTTGGCTTAGATTGATTGCCGCTCATCTTGTTAACTCGTTAAACACCACCTCTCATTATCTACACGACAGGACAGTAAAAGCACTTGTCTTCTTCTGTAAACGTGTTATACGTGTTTACAACTAGCTCGCTCATTGCTAATATGATAAAAACGCTTGTTAACACGCTCAACACGTTTACAAAAGAAGAAAGTCAAATGACCAGCGCGAAGCTTGGACACCGAGCGCTAGTCATTGGCTCTAACCCGTAACGAATTAGGAGCAACTTTGATTTTATGAAATTAGACAAGCGCGATCACGGTAGCAACTTCAGAACTTACTGTGCCCGACATACCACCCACCGATTAGGAGAAATTTCGGTAGATAGCTTTCAGTTACCATCGGGAGAGTACAGACTCAACTCGGCTGAGGTTGCTGATACCATTGCTCAAGTCCCCGACTTTATCTATCAACTTTTGAATGGATACCAACAAGGTCTATCCGACTTTGGTATTAATGTTAGCCGATTTGACAACGAAAAATTAAGCATTGGAGATAATTCTGCGAGAGCGTTGCGCTGCTGCAAAGCAGATCGCTGAAAGCCCTCTTCTGCCGATTAACCTTCCAAGTCGTGTAGTAAAACCCTACCGTGAAAGACAAAAGTAACGGAGTAACGACAAATCCATAGTTCACCACAAATAGCGTGGCTACCCTGCACTCTAGTGTCAAGGTAACAAGTAGTGAATGGCTGCTCCATGCAGAGATTAATCCGAGCGTCAAGAGCAAAATCTCATTTTTAAGTTAGGTCGTCTTTTCTTAGGGTGGCTACAGTCCAAGTGATTGAGTCGTGGTGAACCTGCCCCCATAGGACTTCGCCTACACTCCCAAACAACAAAGGAAGCTCCTGCAAAGCTGCTGACTTAACGCCAGCGCGAGAAAACGCGCTCGCCTAATCTACCCCAGTTATATTAAACCAGGAATATTTATGAAGCATACTGATTGGCTTCGCCTTAGGAGCGAAGGCGAGAGTATTTGCGCTGTTCTCAAACAGCAAGGCTACCAGTGCCGCAAACAAGTTCACTGTCTGTCTTGGAAAATAAGTCAAGAAGGCAATTCTTATGTATTGACTTGGTTACCAGCTCCGATTGGTGAGTGGAGTTTAATCCCTAGTGACACCAATCCAGCTCGGGAACAGATTTGGGCAGTTGTGCAAAGTGTTCTCAAGGCAAACGAAGAGAGCCAAAAAATTGCTCCCCAGTCAATTAGACAACCTGAAGACTTTACCCGCCCTTGGGCCATAGTCCGGCTCCTGCCAAATGCTCAACGCTACACTGTAGCCCGCTTTTTCAATCGTCAGGACGCCGATGATCACAAGAGAGTCTTGAATCGGTTTATGCCCATCGCTGAGTTTGAGGTGGTCTTTGACGTTCCTGACGAGAAAGAACTAGATGACGAAGCCTAACACTTGATCTAATCCTTCAGCCCTAATGTGCATCGTAGCGCTAAAGCTTCCTTGAAATAGTCAAGAAAGCTTCTTACCTCATCCCTCTTTGGCGTTCCATTGCTGCCCAAAGCCTTACTCTTTGCAGTCAGCGATCGCTTCTCTCCTGAAAACAACTTAACCCACTCCAGTCAGTGATTTTCGTCAGAAAATAAGAGAGCTATCCACCAACCCCGCAGTCAGAAATGAGTCCTTCCTCATACACTCGCGAAGAAGCCGTAGCCCAGTACATCGGTCAGTTTCCTAGCGAATCTTTTCTGCAACTCACTCAAACAAAAGACCAGCAGGATTACTGGGGTCATCTGGCTGCTTTTTATTTAATGGTTTCCCTGTGCTGGCAGGCAAGGCTTAAGGGAAATGACCCTCTTATCGAACTTGTAGAAAACCAAACGATGAACCAATGGTACTACGACGCGATTTGGTCACGAGTTGACTTACTCCAAAGCTTGTGGAAGCTCATCGAAAGTGGACATCCATCGATTTTTAAAGCCGTTATTAACGCTGGACACAACTATCCTTTCATCGGTGCAACTGACTTGTTCTGTCATATCGTTGAGACCTACGCTAACGATACATTCCGCATCTGTCTTAAGCCGTACCACAACATTTCCAACCCAGCGCGGATCAAAGCCTGGAGAATCGTGCGTAAGGCGGCGGCCACTGGTACTATCTCACCCCAAAATTGCAACTTTATCAAAAGTCTTGCCTCCCAATATAACGACAATTCCTGGTTGCTGCTTTCCTTGGCAATAATCTGTGATGTTGCAGCCCCTGGCAACCGAGAGATTCTTGAAAAGCTAGCTAATTTATTTGAAGCAGCACAGCAAGATATGGAAGTGAGTGTAACGGGTTTATCCCGAAAACGCAGCTCTAAGAACTTTGAAAAATTCTACTCATTTACCTGGCATCACGGAAAAATCATTCCTGCTAACAAAACTGGGGGAACTTACTCGCTTTAACAAAACTCAACAAAGCTTTACTGTGGCTTTACAACAGGGTGCAACCGACCCATGACTAAAGGGTCACCCTTAGAATTAATCAGTGACTGAAAAATCGCTCAGTCCAAATCAAGATTTTTCTTTGGAGAATTGTTCATTTACTGCGCTTGGAAATTTACTAAAATTTCCCCGAAATTGTCATGGAGATTTACAGTATTTTGGATGAGCAAAAAACGATTCATGGAGTGCTTTAAACTGAACAATATCTCTCAGAATAGGATAGGGAAGAGAGCGATAAGAATAATTAACTCAAACTAGACATCCAGCAAGGAGAATAAAATGAAAGTTCAGGGACACGGTCAAGCGAAGATTTTAACTCCGCAAGAAAGAGAACTCTTGCTTAATCAAGGTTTCTTATGTCAAAGAGACCGCACTTTAAATGAACTTTGTTATTACACAGCTTGTCGCATATCTGAAGCCCGACAAACACGATATGAAGATGTATTTTATGGAGATAAAGTTCGAGATACTATTGTACTCAGAAAGTGCATTACTAAAGGCAAACAGGCAACCCGCTCTATTCCTACACATCCAAAGCTAGCTCAGTCTTTAGAAAAATATATTCAGGACAGTCGGGAATTGTTGAAAATTAGACAAGTTATCGCTCAATGGGATTATAAGAGCCTATCTTGCGGCAATGTTTTTAATTCCGAGCAGGAAATGGTTTGTCCAAAATGTGCTAGCTATGTCATCGCTACAGCAGGGAAAGTCAGGGGCAAACAGCTCTATAAATGTAAAAGCTGTTTGTATCGCTTTCAAGTCAGAACGGCTTTTGTCGAGTATCCAGAATTAAAAGATGCCGTGATTCGTTTAGGAGTTTGCAGCTCGATGACTTATGGCTTTCTGTTTTTAAATTCTAAAAATCCTTACCTATTTCCAGGCCAAGGAGGAAACGGATGCCTCTCCCGGACAACTGCTAAACAAATTTTTATGGAAGCCCGTGAACGAGTCAATCTTATTGGAGCTTCCACTCATAGTTGGCGACGGACAGCTCTCACAGAGATGCATAAAGCTGGAGTGCCACTCAGGGTAATTCAGAAAATTTCTGGACACGTTAGGCTGAAAAATCTTCAGAACTATCTGGAAGTATCTAGAGAAGAGGTAGAATTGGCAGTTCTGATTCTACCTTAATCAGAATTTTTTCGATGCAGATACCGAAACTTAAAGCCAATTAGAATCGATTCCTTGACAAAAGGAATCTAATTATAGAATTAGGAGGAATTCAAGAATGCTAATTAACCGAAATGGTCAAGCCAGAATTTTGAGTCAATGCGAAATTAAAACCCTTTTTGAGTGGGGATTTAAATGTACCAGAGATAAAGCTTTATTCGCTATAGCTTTTTACACAGCCTGTCGAGTCTCTGAAGCTCGGCAAATGCATTTTCTCGATGCTTTTCACAAGGATATTGTGCGCGATGACATTATCATTCGTAAAGCCAACACAAAGGGGAAACAAGCTACGAGGACAATTCCTACTCATCCTAACCTGAAGAAAATTCTCCAGGAGTATTATCAAGATTCTCTTGAGTTGCTCCAGCTCCGAGAATTGGTTGGAGGTTGGAGCCACAAAAACCTAAATTCTGAGGGCAAGCTTTCTTTGAATAATGTACTTCAATGTCCTCAGTGTGGCTCAAAGCATCTAAGTAAGCAGGGTTGGTATAGAGATAAACAACAAGTCTATCTCTGTAAACAATGCCGTCATTATTCTCACTATTCAAAGCTCTGCAAGCCTGAACTCGATGCCCAAACCCCGTCAACAATAGACTATGACACTTTAGGAGTTACCTGTTCATTGAGTTATGGCTTTTTGTTTGCCGAACTCAATAATCCCTTTCTCTTTACTGGGCAGCATGGCAAGGGTTGTCTTAGTCTCAGGAATGCCCTAAATATTTTCGAGATGGCTTTTGAGAAAATAGGAATTACTGGCGCTTCTAGTCATAGTTGTCGGCGGACAGCACTAACGCTTATGCACCGTGAAGGTGTAATCCTTCGGGTACTTCAGGAGATTAGCGGACACAAAGATTTAGGAGCATTGCAGAGATACTTGGAAGTCTCTCCTGACCAGACCCGTGCCGCCGTCAATGTTTTAGGCTAAACCTGAACCAATACCACAAGCGAAAATAATTGTCAATGAGTGACCCAAACAGGACTTATTGGAAAGCGAGGCTGAAACGATTGCCCTGCAAGGGTTTCAATTTTCGATGTTAAATTTATCAAAAATTAGTAATTTTGTTTCAAATTCAAAAAAGCTTGCAGAAGTTAATAAAAGTTTTTGGACAAAAGTACCATTTTTTGTGACATTAGCTATATAGCTTGTCGGACTGTTAATTTTGTGACAAAACTATGAGGATTTTACAATGGGAGTTTCTGGTCGTGGTGGTGCGAGAACAGGAGGTGGTCGTCCCTCACCTTGGCAACATCACCCTACCTGCACCATCAGAGTTCCTGAAATCTTTGCAGAAACGCTGTTAGAAATTGCTAGAGAGTTGGATAAAGGACTTGAGGAGACACTGGTTATTGATCCAAAGTCTCACGGTATTAATCGACAAGCAAAAAAGGAACTTCTATCTCTATCGCAGCTCCGTATTTACAAACATTCTGGACACAAAGTTCTCCGATTGGAGGAATTAGTTCGCGTTTTACAAAGTGGTTTTGAGCAAACTTAAGTTAATACATTGTGTAATGTAAAAGGCTAAAGTACTGAATTGACGCAAGATTTGATGCAGTTATGAGTGAACGCAATTCTCTAAAGGGTAGCTACTTTATTCTTCGGAGAACAAGTACTCCCGATGAATACGCTCCGCGCATCCAGCAGTATGCACAACAGCTACGCCAAGAGAAAGGTTTCAAAATCCAAATAGCTCAGCATATCGCCACCGACATCCATCTCTATCTAACGCGACTCAAGCCAGAATTAACAAACAAATCTTTCAACCTCACTAAGGCTATTATCTATCTTGAAAAGCTATTTAAAAATATTTTTCAGGAGCAAGAGTTTTGGGAGCAAAAAGCCACTTGGATATTATCCCATCTTGATGCCTGGAGCATAGAAGGAAAAGAACCCGACCATCCAACTCTTTTAATTAGCAAGACGACCGGAATTTATTCAAAAATAGAGGATAAAGAATTCTATATCATCAGTTTATGTGCCTCTAAAACAGCGGGAGAATTTCTACAGAAATTTAATCTGTATAGCCTTTCTTTAGAAACCCTAGAAAGCTTGCTAGGAATGGAGACACAAGAATCCATGCCAGCGACAAAGGCTCCTCTATTTCAAACTTACGACGATACTCCAATCATGACATCCCAACCCTATTTAACTGGAGTACAAGCTTGTTTTGGGTCGGAACTTTGGGAGGATGTTGATGGAATTCCCCGCTTCCGACGCTTTTTTGGTAAAGGTTTTATCGAACACAATATTATTCAACACCATCCGGAAACGAATAGATTGGAGCTAATAGCGGGAAATGCGGCTTGGGAAATTATCAATCAATTGGGTCTTGAAACGGCTTATATGTTCTTACTTTTTGCTTCCTACGCTACAGACATGGAAAAGCCTTGGGAAGGAACGTTTAGCTTCAAGGCTACAGACGTTATTAGCATGGGACTATTTAATTGGAATAAGAGAAGCGATTTAAGCCTCGGTCAAAAGCTAAAAAAATTGGGAGAATTAGCTCAACAAGTAGCCAGCCTGAGTATAGCTATCAACAATTTAGACCTGAAGCTGATGACGTATGCAGCGGAAATCCAAGCTATGTGGCGGCTTAAGCTTCAGTATCTCGGTCAGCTCAGCTTGACTGTAGATTCTAACCAACCTAATAAGATTTCCTATGAGCCAGAAGAACCTACTGAGTTAATTATTAGCGCAGGACCAAACGATTGGGTAAAACCCTTTCAAGATTCAGGTAATTTCTCTTCTCTATATGAATATGGCTTCCTTGCTAAAAGTACCCTACTCATTAATCCCTACAGACAGCCAATGGCTGCTGCACTGGCGGTGTTTTTGACAATAATGAGTCGAATTCAGACCAGTGGCAAGTATAAAATCAAAACTTTGCTAAATCGGCTGGGATACCTTTCAAAAGAATCACATTTGCAGACGATACAGAACAATCGTCAGAAACGCAATGAACTGATTGAAAAATGGGATAATGCCCTGCTTACTCTACACGAACTCGGGTGGCAGATTGAGTTCAACGCGGATACCTATCTCGAATCAATCCAGCCCTCTTGGAAACGGGAGGAAATCCAGCGCATAGAGTGCAAAAGGCGACCGCGCAATTGGCTGGAGTTCTGGCTGGAAGCCTACGTGATTATAAAACCTACACCGAAGATTCAGACCAAGTTGGAAGCCATTAATGGGAAGGCACTACCAGCGACGCGGGTAAAGCGGCGAAAGTCCAAAAAGTCTACTACGGATACAAACAGTCGAAGACAAATTCCGGGTTGGGTTTTAGCAAAGGCGTTGGAACTCAAAGGTTGGAGTTACGCCTACTTGGCAGAACAGCTTGGAGTGCACAAATCACTTCCGGGTAAGTGGATACGGGGCGATCGCAAAATTCAGCCAATGCATCTACAGTTGATTTGGCAATGGTTAGGTTCAGAGCTACATCAGGTACTGGGTAACCAATCAATCTAGAATCCTCCGACAAAGCGTCTACTCTTTCAGAGCTGTACCAGACACCAGCTAATACACGGATTTGGTATAACTTGTATTCTCCCTGAATTCAAAACCGTCTAATTATTTTGCAGGCAGGTTGATATATTGGGCAAGTGCAACGTTATCGCACGCCACGCACTCCAACATAGTGCCATCAGAATCAGCATTGAACTGAAGGATAAAATCTCTACCAACCTGCTCGATCGCAACACAGTCACAGTCCTGGGAAAGCTTCAATCCCAGCACCACACAAATCGCGTTTCGCCCTCTCCTAATTCCAGGCCAAGGTCTAACGCATACATCGAGTCGCTGTTCCAGAGCGATGACCAATCCGATCGCATGACCTTCAAGCCAACCGCAGCAAGCTGACAAGTGATCGTTGTCTTCACTGGTTGCTGTCAGCACCAAGAACCAATCGGATTGCGCCTTTTCATCAGCTAACTCGAAAAGAGCTTCCCAACCTATATTACCAGCCAACACTTGCTCTGAAATTGCCGCCCCTCGCTCCAATTCACGGCGCAAAATCTGTGCAGTCGATCGCGTAACATTACGGGCACTGTTTTGACAGGGTTCAATGGAGGTGATTACAGGTAGCCAGTCGTAGTGCAACCTCTGGTATTGTCTGCCTGCTTGTGTCAAGGCTACAGGTTGACTCCAATCGTGTTGGTTTAGTACCTGGAAAAAATGGGCAAGTAATGCCTCAAGTCCTGTATCTGCACCAGCTTGCGGATAACGAATGCAAGTCCAAGCAGCGAGCAATGCCCAGGAGAAGTTACCGAGAAAACCCCAAGCATTGCCGTGAATTTGGCGTGCTTTAGCCCACGCCCGCACTGCCCTTAACAGCTCTCGGAAAGACTCTAGCGGCACGTACTGGCATACTATAGCCGTAAGGGTATCAGCTTCCAAACACCCTACCAGTGCTTTCCAACTCACTGGCTCGAAGAAGGGTCGTGCTGCCTCTGTTAGCGGCTCAAGTGTCCCTAGTTCGGAAGGACGGCGGGCATACAGGAGATCTACAGACACTCCTTCAAATCGCATCCTCAACAGAGGTATCTTTACTGATGAGACTATTTGGGCGCTATTGCACAACCCGTCTATGCACTGTCGCACGCTTTCCAAAAACGCCTCCCCGGACACATACGCCGGAATCAGGCAAAGAACGTCCAAATCGCTTTGCGGACTCTGCACGCCCAGACGCGCCGAACCCACTAGATGCAGCGGTGCCGGAAAACCCAAACACTCAGCACAAGCTTGCTCCACTAACGCTAAAATTGTTTCGCGATGCTGGCGTTGCTCCTGACTCAGATCGGGTTCGAGGTTGTTCAGTAGCTGCATTAGGTTAGAGGAGGGATTGGGGAGTGGGGAACCCAGACCAGACACCTGTTCTACGGGACTGGGGATTAAGTATTCTCCCCAATACTGCTGGGATAAGCCTGTCTTCTCTCCCCCTGCTTCCCCTGCTCCCCCTGCTCCCTTACTCCCTTGCCCTAAATGCACGCGGTATCGCAC
>JALYGX010000499.1 GCA_030776905.1 Cyanobacteriota bacterium
CGACCTAGAGATCCATTGGTGGCAATGCCATTTTGATAATCACCCACTGGCGCATAAGTTATGCGTCCCCGCGCTGGTTTAATTCCCACTAATCCACAGCAGAAAGCTGGTCCTCGAATCGAACCCCCTCCATCAGAGCCTTGGGCAATGGGAGACAAACCTGCTGCCACTGCCGCTGCTGCACCACCACTCGATCCTCCTGGGGTGTAGTCCAGATTCCAAGGATTCCGGGCAGGTGGAAACCCAGGTGGCTCCGTGTAGGGCAAAGAACCCCATTCCGATGTTGCCGTTTTGCCCAAAATCGTAAAGCCCGCTTGCTTAATTCGCATCACGACGCCATCGTCATAAGCCGCGATTTTATCCTTTAGCACGGGTGTCCCATAGGTGCAGCGAATGCCTTCAACTGAGTTGAGGTCTTTAATCGCGATCGGTACGCCAAAAAATGGAGGAAGTTCGGAGGTATCGTTAATTTGTGCCAATTGCTCAGTCTTGGCTTTCGCCTCAGCAAGCGCCCGATCGCCTACTACCGTAAAATAACTGCCCAGTTGGGAATCTAATCGTTGAATGCGCTCCAGGTAAAGCTCTACCAACTCCAACGGTGATACTTCGCGCTGCCGGATTAGCTGCGCCTGTAACAGAGCGGGTGCAAAGGCTAAATCAATCTGATTCATTTGGCTCTCTCAAACTTTGCCATCAGTTAAAACCCCATCTTCCAGATAAGCAATGCGATCGGCTACATCTATAATCCTAGGATCGTGTGTCACCATCAGCACCGTACAGCCCCCTTCCTTAGCCAGGTAACGCAGTAACTCAATTACCCCATGTCCACTGTGAGAGTCTAAGGAAGCCGTTGGCTCATCTGCCATGATTAACGGCGGATTGCCTGCTAAAGCACGCGCGATCGCAACTCGCTGTTTCTGGCCTCCAGACAAATCACCAGGCTTTTGATTGGCTTGCAGACCTAACCCAACCTGTTCTAGCAGAATTTGTGCCTGATATCGCGCTTTTGTCCCCCGTATGCCTTTGAGATTCAGCACGACTTCAATATTTTCCGCTGCCGTCAGCGCTGGAAAAAGGTTGAAATTCTGGAAAATAAAGCCGATGTTTTGCCGTCGGAACTGGGCTAACTTGGGCTTAGACATTTTTGTAATCTCTTCTCCCATTAAGTACACCTTTCCGACTGAGGGCGTTAACAGTCCAGCCAAAATCGACAGTAATGTAGTTTTCCCCGATCCAGAGGGACCCATTAAGAGTTGAATATCGCCGCGTTTGACTTCCCAATCAATTTTTTTAAGAACTTGAAAACGCTGTTGTCCTGACTGGTAAACCATTCCTACACCTTTGGCAACGATGGTTCCCATGCCAGTATTCGTTAAACCTATTGAGGTCGAATCACTGTATCTTCGTTTTTTTGTAAACACAATAGAGTTCATTTCAGCAGCATTAATCTACTTGAGTTTTAGCGAGGATAATTTGAAAATCAACAAAGCTTGTGCCGCTGTCGTAAAGTGTCCATAGCTATTGAAATACATCCGGTTCAGCTATAAATCGAACAGAATAATGATTCTATTTATGCATTTAAAGATGGTCCTGGCTATTGTCTTTATTAGTCTTCTGGCGGGGGTCAATGGGTCGAGCGACTAGAATGCCGATCGCATTCCGCACCTTGCCGACATACGTCTCTAAATCCCTGGAAATTGTCACTTCCCCAATCGGTGAAGCATGGATAAAACCGATGTTGCCGTCTGAGTAGCGATAAACTAATCCCGTGTGGCTTACGTCAAGACCAGGAATATTAGTCGCTACTGCAACGATGTCCCCCGGTTGAAGTTGAGCGTAGGTGCGATGAATCTGGTTGGTGGGAATATAATCAACCGTTACGCCATCTAGTTTGCCTTCCATCTCGACAATGCGCTGGTAAGCATCATCGTTCCTGATTAAACGCGGGTAACTCTGCCGATTTTGACTCATAAAGTTCAGCTTCTTATGCAGTGGCATACTTCCCAGTTCATGCCCGATATTTTTCACAACCCCCCGTTTCTGATTGTCTGAAATCCATTCTGAAAAATAATGGAGTCGGCTACTATATCCATTCATTTGACCATTTGAATAACGTTGCTCGCGAATGCGATCAATAAATGTTTCATAGGAATAATCTTGCACGGCTACACCCCGCGCCATCGCCAACACGCTTTCTACAAACAGCACGCAGTCAAATTTATTGAGGGTGATAACGAGAGTTTCTTCCTTAGATTTATCTAATAAATCTGCCTGATAGGGTGTACCCAAAAATTGTTTAGCGATCGCTTGTACGATTTCTCCCGTTGGACGCTGATACATTTTCTGGGTCATCGCATCCTGCATAACCCCCTCGAAACGTTCTTTGTCTGCTTTACCTGAAATTTCTTGTATTGGCGTTTGAGCGTACAGATTTCCCTGAAAATGGATAGCTAGATTAGTATCAATCCTATTGTTTTTGACTGAAATTTCTTCTAAAGGGTGAGCTAGAACTCTTGGAAGGTTAGAGTTAGCCAGTATTTGGTGTTGAGCATAGCTATCGATAACGGAGAAGGGCAGATTCACCTGGAATTGGGAGGCAAAACGGGAAGCAACACCAAACGTCGCTAATCCTGCCAATACAGCTAGCTCAAAGCATTTTTTCATATTTGGGGCGTTTTCCTCGACCAGCTACCGTCTAATGACCATCGGATAGCTTAACAGAAATAACCCTCGATTTAGACTGAAAGGTGCCCTTCTGCCCAATCGTCATCACCCTACAGATTGATAAGCCTAATATTGGGATTCGCTTTCGTGACTTTTACGCCAAGCGACTGATTGAAGATTTGGGGTTAGATAAGCAAGGGGGAGTGGTGCGAGTCAGTATGGTACATTACAACACTATTGAGGAAGTTGACCAACTGATACAAGCTTTTGAGATAGTGCTGTGATGTGATTTAGGAAAGTGATCAATTTTTGTGGATTTGAATGGGAAAAGGCGATCCCATCCCTGCTCGAAGCTCAGCCTAAAATTCCAGTAACAGCTTATGAAAGCAGGATAGACTCAGCCTAAGATTCAGTGCTAACAACTGCTCCTATGATTTGTAGTATCAAATGGTGACAGCAAAAATCAGCAGGATATTGCCTGCCCGATGGAACCGAACGCCTATGATGCGAGGTTTTATGGTCGCGATTTGGAAATTGCGGATGATCACTCAACGGACAGTGTACACTGGCTTCAATTCTACTAAACGCTCTGTTTGGCTCACCCGAAACAAGATAGCCCAGCATTCCTCCTTCACTGGAGAACGGTGCATATCGGCAAGTGAGAAATTCATTTTGAATGTCTTGTACATAGGGAGCAACTGCTCCATCTGAACTCAAAACCTTGGCTTCTAAAGGCCATATAATCCTTTCATTAGCCCTTAGAAAAAAGGCAATGTCATACTGGGGCGGTTGGGCTTGTGCTGACTGCCGACTTTCCCATTCATAGAC
>JALYGX010000500.1 GCA_030776905.1 Cyanobacteriota bacterium
AAGTTGTACGGACTCTAACTGGTTTAGGTCTGAAGGAAGCCAAAGATTTGGTGGAATCAGCGCCAAAACCTGTTAAGGAAGCCGTTGCTAAAGACGCCGCTGAGGATGTCAAGAAGCAGCTAGAAGAAGCTGGCGCAAAGGTCAGCGTGAAGTAGAAAACCGCTGTTTTCTTGTAGGGTGGGCTTCTAGCCCACCTTTTTTTGTTTATAGTGTTTTATCAAATCAATGAAGTACAGATTGTTTGTAGGGGCACATGGCTGTGCGCCCTTATGTGTATTGCATTGAATGGAAAACTGCTGTAAGTCTTACAATTGCTCCAAGAGAACTTCTATTGATTTCTCTAGCTGGGGGTCTTTTCCCTGAGCGTACTCTAGGGGAAAAGGAACTTCAATATCTGGTACGACTCCCTTTCCTTCCAGCCGTTCTCCATCAACTAAAACATCGATTACAGCCAGATACAGCAAATTACCATCTTCTAGGAGAAAGGGGCTTCCACCAACAACAGCGCCTGCTGTTTTTGTGCCAATCACCTTTCCGAGTTTGTATTTCTGAAATCCATAAGCGAGAATTTCCTTTCCACTTCTTGAGCCGTTGTTTACCAGCATTACTACTGGTTTTCTCCATTGAAAATCTAAATCTCTCTTGATTCCATCGCGACCGATTCGTGTCAAGATAGGAACCTTTTCTGTAAAAATGTTGAGATAATTTGGATCGGCTCCGCCCCAGCCATCTCTGAGATCTAGTATTAAGGCATCCGCCTCTCTAAGCTTGCCATAGCCAATCTCATTAACCAGCAGTTGCTGATACTGATCGCCAGCATAAGACCAAATATGAACGTAGCCGATTTTTTGGCGACGGACACTACCGCGTCCCGCAGGGCGATCGCCTTCAATAATCTTGACACTATCCCGCATCGCATCTAGAAAAAGCGTATTTGCATCCAGCTTTTTGGGGATTACAGTTACATCTTGAACGCTTTTTGCTTCAGGCGTCCGTTGAATTGATAGTTTAACCTCTCGATCTACCTTATCAACAAAGGATTGAATTGGCTGATACGGCTTGCCATCCACTGCCAGCACAGCATCTCCTACTTTTAAACCCGCTTTAGCAGCAGGACTCCCATCTATAATCGCCGTTACAAATGTTTTTTCGTTAATCTCTTTAGTAAAAATTCCGATACCAGGATAATCTATTTTTCCATCGGGAAAAACTTTTTTAATTTCTTTATTAAAGCCTCTGCCATTAAAAATACCCATGAGTTGATAATAGGCAGGTTCTAATTTGCTATAAAAACGAGTATGAGACGTATTCAGCTCAGAAAGCATTTGATTAATAACTCCTGATGCTGACTCTATAGATTGAGCTTGCTTAACTCGATTTCTATACTCTTCCTGCTTTGCCTTCCAGTTAATGCCGTTAAATTTTGGATCGAAGAAATTCTCATTTACTTCTGTCCATACTTCGTTCAAAGTAGTCGAGTATTGTGAGTCTTTAGCTAAAGAGTTGCCAACCAATCCAGGCAACAAGATAGTAAAAACAATTAGGCTAGATATAATTAGCCACCCTGATATTTTTTTTATTTTAAGGTTAATCATGATTTACAAAATTTTTCCTCAGCTTAGAGGTTTGGTGTCATCATAAACCCAGCGACCTGCTTTCTCATCCCAGAGTAGCTTGATACGCAAACTGCGGCGTCATTGGTCTTGTCCTAGACTTTCGTAATGCAAGTCAGCTTCCCAGACTTCCAATGTAGACCTGATCGGCGCGATTGTGTTGAATCTCTCCTTTCGACTAAATGCTATGTGACAACAATGGTAGCAAAGTGGACGCAATGCCTTCACGCCAAAATCCACGCGCCGATGCCCAAATCCTCAATGGTGCGATCGCGTTGGAGCAGAAGGCGATTAATACTTATGTAGCAGCAGCAGAAAATAAGTTACTGCCGACTAAAGCCTTTTTGGATGTAGCCGTGCAGTTTGCTGGTGACCATACCAAGCATCGCGATCAGCTAAAACAAATTGATTCGCGAGAATTCAGAGCCACACCTGCCAGTACTGAAAATCTGGGCACCTTCCCCATCCCCCAGAACGTCTTGAAAGGCGGTGAAGCTGAGGTTCTTAGATACGCTTTGACTCTGGAAATGATTGCGGCTAAGACATACCTGGATTTTGCCACTGCCAAATTAACCACCAATGCTGCCAAGAATGTCGCTACCACCATCATGCCTGTGGAATCGATGCACGCGGCTGTCTTCCGCACTGTGCTGATGGCAGTACTCAAAGAGAAAGGGCTACCAATGGAAGACAAAATTGTGCCCTATTCATTCTTAAGCGATTTCGCGACGCCGCCTGTACCAATGGCATAACTTCAGGCAAGTTGCATTCAGTTGCAGTAGGAGTCACAAGTCAAGGAACAGAAATATAGCGGCTGGCAATCGGGTGCATTACAGGATTTCGTAGGGGCAGGACATCTCGTGCCCCTACCGTGGTGTAAGCGGCTGAGAACCGTTATAACCTGCTGGCTACTGACCGCTGACCAAGCCATTTGGCTTAGGCATTGCCCTAGCTGTCTTCTAAATACAGAATATTAGCAATTATGCACACAAACGCCCCTGTGTTACTTAATGTTATAAAAAATTTACCTAAGATTTTTGGGTGTCATCTTTCCTGAGGAAGATGCTAGAGGAGAGTACCAGGATGAAGTGACACTACAAGATGCATATGTTTGCTTCAGAAGCGTTTCTTCCTCATGGACATGGCTACCTCTGGACAACAGAATTAGTGTGGTTCCATATCGTATCTGATGCTAGTATTGCGCTTGCTTATTATTCCATCCCGATCGCATTAGTTTATTTTGTCCCCAAGCGCCAAGACTTTCCTTTTAAGTGGATAGTTTTGCTTTTTGGGGCATTCATCGTCGCTGGCGGTACTACCACTCACTTTATTGGAGTTCAGACTGACATCAGTGAGCGCAGGCAAGCGGAGGAGGCATTGCGTCAAAGTGAAGAACGCTTCCGAGTGCTGGTGAACTCTGCACCTGTGGGGATATTCCAAACTGATCTAATAGGCGACTGTTTGTTCGTCAACCCTCGCTGGCTTGAGATAGCTGAACTGTCAAGGGAGGAGATTCTTGACGCAGGATGGGAAAATGCCCTTCACCCCGATGACCGTGAGTCCGTGTTTACCCAGTGGTACGACGCTGCCGCAATGGGACGCGAGTTCGCGATGGAATGTCGTTTCCTAACACCACAGGGCAAAGTGAAATGGGTATTTGCCACGGTAGTACCTATCCGTGACGACTCTGGAGCCATTACCGGGTATCTAGGCACTGCCAAGGATATTAACGATCGCAAACGAGCTGAGGAAGCGCTGCGGCAATCGGAAGCGCGGGAACGCGAAAAGGCACAAGAGCTAGAACTCACCTTGGGTGAATTGAGGCGTACCCAAGCCCAGCTCATTCAATCTGAAAAAATGTCGAGTCTGGGGCAAATGGTAGCGGGTATCGCCCACGAAATCAACAATCCAGTCGGCTTCATCTATACCAATATCGAACCAGCGGCAGAATATGTCCAAGACATTCTCCACCTCTTGCAACTCTATAGGTTGCACTACCCTAATCCAGTCGCAGAGATTGCAGAACAGCTTGAAATTATAGAACCTGATTTTATAAAAGAAGATTTCCCTAAACTGCTAGCGTCGATGAAAGACGGTGCCGACCGGATTAGCCAGATTGTGATGTCTTTACGGAACTTTTCCGGCCTTGATGAAGCAGAGTGCAAGTCGGTGGATCTTCACTTAGGCATCGACAACACCCTATTCATCTTGCAGCACCGCTTAAAACCACAGCTCCTACGTTCTGAGATTCAAGTTATCAAAGAGTATGGACAACTACCAAAAGTAGAGTGTTACCCTGCTGAACTTAATCAGGTATTGATGAATATACTGTGCAATGCGATCGATGCCTTGAACGAGTCGGGAATCAGTGAAAAAACGACTGGCAACGGACAACTTACTACTAAATTTAGACCGACGATTCGGATTTGCACAGATGTCACAAACGATTCACGGGTGGTGATCCGCATAGCTAACAATGGCGGGGACATAAAGCCAGACGTTCTGCCAAAAATTTTTGACCCCTTCTTTACAACGAAACATCCTGGAAAGGGTACAGGCATGGGGTTATCTATCTGCTACCAGATTGTAGTGGACAAACATCAAGGAAAGCTTACTTGTCATTCTGTAGCTGGTCAGGAAACTGAGTTTGTGATTGAACTCCCTATTGTTCAAGCCCCAAAGCCTCAGACCAAACTTTCCCTCCCCCGGCTGAGGGAGGCTCAACTCACGCTAGCTTGAAAGTGCTAATGTAATGTTCAGCTAATTTCCCGATGCCATAGGATTTCTGCGACTCGTATCAGCCCATTTTTTAAGTGACGACGAAAGGTACTGAAGGGCAAATCCAGTAATTCAGCGGCTTGCTCCTGTGTCGGTGCAGGGTGCAGATAGGTGTGATATAGCGCCCGATAGTATTTAGCCTCCCGTGGGGATGACTCTAAGGATTGGGCTGCCTCCTGTACCAGAGACTGCAAAGCAGCAATTCGCTCATTCGCGTCAGCATTGGCGGCGACTTGCTCCATGACTAAACGCGATCGCAACAAGGGGTTGTTTTGTAAGGCATCAGGACGAGCAAAATCCTGCAAAGCGTCCCGTACCGCCCCCACAAATTCAGCTTGAGATAACACCACCAACGGTTCGCTCTTCACTGGAGTTTGTATCACCTGTGCTGACGCCGCAATTTCCCGTTGAGCCAGTAAGTCTTGCCACGCCTTCATAGGCAACACTCGCCAGTCATGCCCATAAGCACCATAGCGTCGTCCCCCTACCTCAAAATCCGCTTCTGGAATTCGCGCCAAGTCCGCGTAGGCAAACATCACCGCCCAATCCTCCGGTTCCGCACAGGTAAAGAAGGTGAAAGCCAGCCCTGTTGTCAGGCGATGATGCTGTACGAAGTTGATGAAAATTAGGCTTTGAGTTGGTGAAACGGTTTGATAAGTATCCCGTGCCATCCAAAAGCGGAAGAGAGTTGCCCCTTCACCAGTTCTGAGCGGCGCATTCTTTTGCAGATAATGCCAAGCTGAACTTGCCGCCGGATCGACACTCAAATCCTCACTCCTCGCTTGATGGAGTGCCACCATCATCACAAATCCTGCTGGCTGCTGTTCGGCATCACGAAACACTAGCACTCCCTGCGGCTGTCGCTGCAACCAATGAGCCAAAAGACGCGCTGATTCTTCCCCCTCATACTGAGTAACCATTTTTAGCAATGCGGGTTGGTCAGTTGGTCTGAGCGTGTCCGTTAACAGAGTACTATTCTCTTGCCAGGTGAAACGCGGTCTAACGGCTGGATTGTCCCGATGCAGGAAGATGTAATCAAACAGGATGCGATGCTGTTCTTGTCCTTGGGTTTGTCCTAAACGACTCGTGTAGTAAGTACGGGCGCGTCCGTGGAGTTCGATGTACCAGTCAGGATTGCGCCAGCGCAAGTCAGCGATTAGGACTTCCCGTGCCAAGTCATGGGGAAATAGCCCCAACTGCCCTGGTTCCATGAACGACAGCCCCCGCAGCCACTCAAATAATTCATGGACATCCGGCATTTCCAACATTCTGGCGAGTAACGTTTCAGTTATCAGCCGCACCAAGGCGCAAGCTTCCAACGCCATCCGATGGGCAGGGCTGGGGACGTGTTGCACGAATTTTTCTAGCAGCGCCTTAATCACATCCGGTACGGCATTAGGCTGAAAGTGAATGTCTCCTCTTTGGGCAAATACATCAGCCACTAAGGAAAGGGCGAGGGGATAGCCGTAGGTAAAATCAAGGATTTCCCGGTGTTCGGTTAGCGGGACAGCTCGCCGAGTCAGGTAAGTGCTACTTTCCTCTGGGCTAAGGTTACGCAGTGGCAGGATGTGCAGTAGGGCTTGCCAGCCTGGATCGGCTCTCCAAGCGGCTGAGGGAGAGTGGCGTCCAGCCATAACAACCAGGATATTTCCTGGCAATTGAGGTAAGAAGACTTCCCGCAGCCATTCATCAAGGGGGGCGAGGGTTTCGTAGGTGTCAATTAAAAGAACGTGGCGCTCACTTTTGGATGCGAGAACCTGAAAAGGAGAATCATTGGGTGTTAGGTTCATGACGAACCGCAAGGCACTCAAAAACGATTCTGGTGCAGGTTCAATATTACGAGCATCTATATAAATGGCTGGGATTTGGGCTTGCTGGCAAATCCGAGTGAACTGGCTCAGTAGAGTTGTCTTCCCAACACCGCCGGGACCAAAGATATGCAGAACATGAAACGGCAACTCAGTTACTGCATTAGCGTAGTCTGGAGTAGAACCCGTTCCCTCAAGGATAGGCTTGTCTCTTTGGGGAAGAATCGCCGACTCAAACAGCTTTAGCTCATTAGCACGCCCAACAAACCGACTATGCCGCGCTGCATTAAGACGCTCTGCCCACGACGATGACATTGGGTGTCCCTCTTGATTTAGTTCAGTCAATACTACTTATTTAACTCGTTTATCAGAGTTTCGTTAAGCACCTATCAGTCACCACTGCCCGGATAATGCAATTCGTAAGAGCGGCGAGCGCTCCGCTTCACGCGATTGTTCAATAACTGCGCCGTCATTTGTATTGTGAGTAAAACCTAATTTGGTTAGCATAGAACCGCTCGGCAGATGCATTTCTA
>JALYGX010000501.1 GCA_030776905.1 Cyanobacteriota bacterium
AGGGATTAGTAAAAATTAAGCAAGCTAGAAGAGAAAGGGGCTCGACTATAGAAGACCCCAGATGGCTAGTAGAAGCTAGTCAAAAATTAGAGCCCGATCGAACTTGGACAGAAGCCGGGCCCTATGCCGATGGCCTCTCGCTGCCAACTTGGAGGCGTTTTTTACGAGGAAGACAACCCATTAAAGCCAATGCTTTCAGGGCTTTCTGCACGGTTTTGCATTTGAATTGGGAAGAAATTGTCGATCGTCCTCCAAGAGATTTTTGCCAACAGCCTATTGATTCGGTAGTGCAAGACATACGGCAAAAATGCCACAGCAAAATCCAACAGCTTTACAGCAAAATGCAACTGTTGGATATTGCACAGCCCGTTGATCTCAGCAACCTCTACGTTGAAGTCAACATTTTGGAGGAAATTACCAGTTGGCAGCCGGGAGAAATTAGCGATTTACTCAGAGAGTTCAACCCAGATGCGGATAACTTTAACCGCTTGGGATTAGGTAAAGTATGCCAGAAACGAGTACCAGGATTGGATGCGGTGAAATCTCACTCTAAACTGATGGTACTCGGCACACCGGGTTGCGGTAAAACTACTTTTTTGAAACACCTCGCCATTCAGTGCGATCGCTCTGAATTTGAAGCAAACAAAATACCGATTTTTATCTCTCTGAAAACCTTTGCTGAAATCGCTAATCTTGACTTATTAGAATATATCAGCGACGAATTTGCCAGTTGCGGAGTTGAGGCGCGATCGCAAACTGAATCTGTACTCAGTCAGGGCAGAGGGCTGATTTTGCTGGACGGCTTAGATGAAGTGCCAGAACCCGATAGCGATGCAGTCGTCAGACAGATTCGTCATTTTGCCGGAAAGTATTACAACAATCAGTTTATTATTACCTGTCGAATTGCCGCTGCTAAGTACAGATTTCACGACGTAGGATTTACCAATGTTGAAGTAGCTGATTTTAATAACAAGCAAATCGCTGCCTTTGCTCGCAATTGGTTTGTGGTATTTTCCCAGAATATGGAGGCAGGGAAAGCTTTAGCGTCTCAATTTGTAGAGCAGCTAAAAATGAATAAAAATCAGCAAATCCGAGAACTGGCAGTAACGCCTATCTTGTTGAATCTGACTTGTTTAGTATTCCAAGCCAAAGCAGATTTCCCATCCAACCGAGCCAAGTTGTATGAGGAAGGACTGGAAATTATGCTCAGAAAATGGGATGAAACTAGAGGCATTCAACGGGATGAAGTTTATCGAGATTTGAATTTGTGCCGCAAGAAACATTTACTTGCTTTTGTGGCAGCTATTACTTTTGAGCGGGGCGATTACTTTTTTGAAAAAAACACAGTTCAGCAATTGATTGCCGACTATCTAGCTAACTTACCCGATGGCACAACTGACCCCGTTCAGTTGGAGAGCCATAGTGAGGTTGTGCTGAAGGCGATCGAGGCACAACATGGCTTATTAGTCGAGAGGGCAAGAGGGATTTATTCGTTTTCTCATCTAACATTTCAAGAGTATTTCACTGCCAGAGAAATTGTTACCAATTCCGAGCCACAAGCTTTGGAAAAACTGGTCAGCCACCTGACAGAGAAGCGTTGGCGAGAAGTCTTGTTGTTAACAGTTGGGATGTTGCAAAAAGCTGATGACTTGTTACTGTCAATGAAACAGCAGGTTGATGGACTGGTCGCTGATGATGAGCAGTTACAGCAGTTCCTACTGTGGGTAAACCAAAAATCTCTTTCTGTTGATTTTCCCTACAAACCTGTGGCAGTGAGATTCTTTTACTTTTCCCTTCTTCCATCCCTTGAGCTTGTTCTTAATCGTAACCCTGAACGTTTCCTTGACCCAGCCCTTTACCTTGCCGTTAAACATACCTTTGACCCTGCTATTGAACTTACCCTTGACCTTGTTCTTGACCTTGCCATTTTGCCTGTACTCGACGGTGCTATTGACCCTGCCCTTAGTCTTGCCCACGACATTCTTCTTGTCCCTCTTGTTGAACCTGAATTAATGCAAGCACTGCAAGAACTTAAGAAACAGCTACCTCAGCCAGATGGTGACAAGGAAATATTTAGGCAATGGTGGCAAGCTAACGGACAAGTTTGGACTCGGGAATTAAGACAAATCATAATTTCCTATCGCAATATAGGTCACGATTGGCAATTTAGCGAACAGCAGAAGTCATTGCTGAGGAAGTATTACGATGCTAATAAATTGCTGGTTTATTGCCTCAATAGCGCTTCTAATGTATCTCCTACTGTGCGGCAGGAAATTGAGGAGACATTGCTGTTGCCGATCGCAAATATCCAAAAAACCGGTGACAAGTGCGATCGCCCGCTCTAATTCCACTAGCTACCTACTCCGATATTAAGATGCGATCGCCCCACAATTTGTCATTCAAAGCCGGGAGGTTTTCAACTGATCTATCCACCTTGAAAAACTGGGAAAAACAGCAAAAAGCCCCCTTTTTTAGGGAGCTTAGCGACTTTCGTTATTGCTCAAAACAGAAATCCTACTGCGCCTTTGGCAATTACTTTTGAGGGGTTGCTACACCAACTTTGGGAATATCCATTATCGGTGCATTCACCCCAAGCATCAAATCATTGGGATTAACAATCTCCACCAGAGGCTCGTTCAAAGCCATAATCAAACCGTCAGATTCACTAGGAACGGGCGATCGAGCAAACTGGGGAGCAAACAATTGGCGATCGCCACCGACACCAGACACCACCGCAATCAACAAAGCTGCGATCGCACCTCCACCCCAAATCCAAGTTTGTTTCGGCTTGCGTTCCACCCGCTGCAAAACCTTCGTCGCCAACTCCTGTGCAGATTGTTCCGCAGCAGGCACCGGCATTGCCTGAAAACTCTGCTGCATCCTCAGCAGTCGCGAGTACAAACGTTTCGTAGTGGGGTCATTTGTCAGCCAGTCCTCAACTTGCCGGCGTTCTACAGCCGTCACTTCGCCGTCGAGGTAGGCACTCAGCAATTCAAAGCGATCGCGCATCATAGTAGTTACATTGCCCTGGGCATAATTGTTGTTAGCTTGAGTTTCAGCGAGTGAATCCCCGAGAGCTTGCTGATTCTGATTTTTATCCGATTCAAAGTTACAATTCATATTTCACATTACTTGCTCTAATTGGGGGAAGCACGCACTCGCTATTAGGATGATTTACTGCTTATTTATATTTTAAAAGATAAGTTTTGATGTCACAGCACACATCACCAAATCTTCTTGACCCGCCTCTGAAAGCACTCTTGCTAATTACCGTCGAGATATTTTTGCAATTCCAACTGCAATCTTTGGCGAGCTCTAGCAATTCTAGACTTGACAGTTCCCAAAGAAACTCCCGTCATTTCCGCTATTTCCTCATAGGCTAAACCTTGAATTTCTCTCAAAACAATTGTCGTGCGGAATACTTCCGGCAAATCCGCGATCGCCGATCGCAACTGGTCGTAAAATTCTCTAGTCGTCAAATCTTCATCAGGCCCCGGACTGTCAGCCGGAATTTCCCAATCAACCTCCCCATCTTCCAGAGTACGGGGTACGTCGAGCGACAGCGGAGTTCGCACCCGCTTGCGCTTCCGCAACTCATCGTAAAACAAATTAGTGGCGATGCGGCTCAGCCACCCCCGAAATTTAACAGGCTCTTGCAAGCGGTTAATATTGCGGTAGACTCGAATCCAGACTTCCTGAGCCAAGTCTGCTCGGTCTTGCCAGTCAGGGGCCAAGTGATAGAGAACCCTGTCTACGTGGGACTGATAACGCTTCAACAGTTCTGAAAAAGCACTGCTTTCAGGTCGATTTCCTTCCTGACACCGCAACACCAAGTCATAATTAGAGAGTTTTTCGGCTGGCAATTGCACTCTTTGAACGGTCGCCACAACCGCAGACCAGGACACGGAAATAAAGTCGCTCATCGGTGGAATTGGCTCATCGAACATTCCACAGTTTTTGACGTTAGGAGATCGTAACAAGTTCCCCTCTTCAATCTAAAATCTCAAATCTAAAATCCATTGACTAATGCCCGACGGCCTCGCACGCTCCAATACTAACCCAACTGCTAGAACCGTCGGCCCAATGTTCCTTTTTCCAAATCGGTACATTGTGCTTGAGCGTAT
>JALYGX010000502.1 GCA_030776905.1 Cyanobacteriota bacterium
GCTTTCCTGTTCTTTGACTCCCAAGGATGGGCAACTGTTTTCAAAGCCTCTAGGCGACTCTCTGGGTTCTCCCTAGATAGTCGTCACTATATTTATCTAGAAAGTTCTCGCAACTCCGTTACGGACGTGCCAACTGCACAAATCCAGATTGTGAAGGTGGCAACCAATTCCTGCGAACCCGACGGCTGCTTAAAAACTGAATACGATCGCACGTCCTCAAATCGCAGCAATCAAGCGGCTGAAAATGACTTACTTAGAAGAACTTTATCTCTTAGACAGAGCGTCGGGCTAACTCGACTTAAAGTTGGAATTAAACTACCCATTATTTCTCGTAAAACTAAACCCGATAGAAGCGAAACCGTTCAAGTTCGTTTACCTAATCAAAAATCGCCTTTACAGATTCGTCTAGAGCAAAAGTATATCCCATCAATTTTGTCACCACGAGGCTCTTCTGATGTAGCGCGTGCCTCCATGCGTCTCGTGATTAATAACAATAATAGTCAACTTACTCTTGGTAATCTGGACAATTATCGTGAGGCAGTGAAAAACTATTCAATCCGAGAAATTCGTCTATCTCCAAACGAACGTAATGTAGTTGTGCTGATTGATATGACACAACCCGCTTATGAAGGAGTTTTGCAGACAACTTTTGTGCAAAGTTTCCCCATTTAAAGAGTAGGGGAGAGTTCATTTAGAATTTTTGCAAGAGGTCTATTGGGCATCGCCACTAACTTTTGCAAGTAGTAGATTTAGAGAGCTTTGCCAGAATAGTATCTACATTTATACAGATCTGTTTCTTTTCAAGAGTTCTGATAGCAAAGCGGTAGACGTATATTTCATTATCTCCTAAAGCTTCGATTAGAGTAGAAATAGGAATTTCAATTTCATCACTCATACGCGACAAAATTTTAGCGGCAAGACAACGAACTTCTCCCTCCTCATCCTTTAAAGCTTCAATTAGAGCAGGAACAGCAATTTGAGCTTCACTACCGATTTTTGACAGCATCCAAGCAGCAAGATAACGAACCTCTCCCTGTTCATCCTTCAGTACTTCAATCAGATCGGGAACATGACAATGGGTTTTCCAACTAATTCTCGCCCAAATGCCAGCTCTAAGGCGATTGAACAATCTAACGACAGCATTACTAGCGTTGCTAACGAAAAGTGTATTGTTCATTATTACTTAGGAAACCTTAATTTCTTAGAGCGAACAATAAGAGAGTAGGTAACAGAATTTCAAGTTGGTAGTTCAACCCTAAAAAGCTTTCTTTAGATGAAAATATAGCTATGGACAGTTTTTTAAGTGGATACCTAGACCAGCTTGGCAGAAATAACCCATCACTAAAAATTCTCCCCCTGCTTCCCCTGCTTTCGATACTGGTGGGAAACTTGCGCCGGGAAGGTCGAGTGCCGCTTCGCCGAAGTCAAACGTTGAAAGTCAAAGATACCGCATCAAGATTGCTTCTAGCTGGGCAATGCCTATGGGTTTGCTGAGGTAGTCATCCGCACCTGCTTCTAGACAGCGTTCGCGATCGCCTGCCATTGCCATAGCTGTTACCATCACTACCTTCAGATGCTTCGTGTCTGGTTCCCGGTGTAGTGCGGCTAATAAGTCGAACCCTGTATACTGCCCTTGTAACTGCACGTCCATCAAAATTAAGTCGGGCTTGAAGTGGCGTACCGAGTCGAGGAAGTTTGTACTGTCCGTTAAATGCTCGACTCGGTGACCGATTACCTGTAGATAGTCTTTCAACAATAAGGCGCTGCGTTCATCATTTTCAACAAGAAGAATGCGAGAATTTGCTCCTAGGGGACAGGATTGCCCCTCATAAATACCTGCCTCTTGAGATGATGACGGCAGGCACAACTCTTCTGAAGACCAATCTGGTAGACATAGGGTAAATTGACTACCTTGACCCAGTGTTGATTTTACTGTCACATTCCCACCGTGTAACCGTGCCAAACTGCGAGTCAGAGCCAAACCCAAACCCGTTCCAGCAAACTGGCGATTTAAGCCACTATCTAGCTGGCGAAATGGCTCAAACAACAGTGGCAGCTTTTCAGCGGCAATCCCGATGCCTGTATCCTCTACCGTAAAGGAAATTCCCTCAGGAAGTTTGCGAACAATCAAGGAAACCTTGCCGGCTAGGGTGAACTTCACAGCATTCGAGAGCAGGTTGAGCAACATCTGCTTGCATCTGCGCTCGTCGGCAATGCAAATCTTGGCTTGTGGCTCGATATCTAGATTTAATTCTAGTCCTCGGTCATAGGCTTGCTCTCGCACCATTGCTAAACAGTACTCGCACACATCCTGGATGTCCAAAGGCACGAAACACAGTTGCTCTTTTCCGGCTTCCACTTTGGAGAGGTCGAGAATATCGTTAATCAGCGATAGCAGATGTTCCCCACTACTCTGAATACAGTTAACATACTCTTTCTGTTTTTCATTGAGAGTCCCAAAGATTTCTTGCCCCATCAGTTGAGAGAGTCCCAGTACCGCATTCAGGGGTGTCCGGAGTTCGTGACTGATCGTTGCCAAAAACTCTGACTTTGCCCGACTTCCGGCTTCCGCTGCCTCTTTAGCTTGCAAAAGCTGTTTTTCTGTGGCTTTGCGATCGCCAAGATCGTAGATTGCCGCTTGCAAGACTTTGCGATTTCCTAGCTCGATCGCGGTTAGGGTAACCTCGGCTGGAAAATCTTCACCGTTTTGCTTGTGGTAAATCCAATCAAAGCGGCAACTGCCTTCTGAAATAGCAGTAGCAATATAGTCCTGCGCAAGGCTCCAAGACTCTTGACCGTTTGGCTGTACCGAGGGTGAAAAGCCCAACGGGTGATAGTTTTTCTCCCCATCTTGCACAGTGGCAAAGCCACCAAGCTGCTCGCACTGGGTGCAGCCAAACATCTGTAGTGCAGCACTATTGGCATCAAAAATGCCGTTTTCATCCAACAGCATCACTGCCGTACTGGTTGATTCGTATAGCGTGCGAAACTTGGCTTCCGATTCTCGCAGGGCTTGGGATCTGTTCTGTCGAATCAGCGTACCTCCAATACTCCCAGCGATTAAGGTCAGTAGAGATTCTTCATAGTCCGTCCACTGGCGATCGCTTTGGCAGTCAGCGAACAGGATGAAGCCCCAAAATGTCTCCTCCATCATCACGGGTACAACCAAGATAGAACGGATGTTGTGAGGTTCTAGAATTTCTCGCTCGACTTGAGGAAAATCCCGCACTAATCCTTTAATAGACTGACCAGCCTGCAACCTTGGATGCCAACGAGGTAATAAAACATCGTAAGCAAGATGTGGTAATTTCAGATTATCTTGAACGGCTACTGGGTCTCGTCCCCACTCAAAGCGTTGCCTAGTCAGGCATTCACCTGTGTTTTCATTAACGTGATTTTCAAAGATATAAACGCGATCCACATCAGCGGCTTCGCTCAGAACCGCGAGCGATCGCTTCAGGGCCGTTTGGTAACCGCTAGTAACCAAAAGCTGGGTCATTGCCGCTGCGACGCCGTTTAATAAGCGATCGTGCTTCACTAATGCGTCTTCTGCCCGCTTCCGTTCTGTGATGTCTCTGGTTGTATTAATTGCCAGTTGGACGTTCGCCGCCCGATGGACGCGATTATCACTTTGCGGCTGTGGCACCCTGCTTCGCCAGCACATTCCCCGTTCGCCAAAGCCGTTCCCGTTGGCGTTAGGGAAGCGGGACGCACTAGCGTTCAAGTGTTCTCCAAAGGGGTAGGGTAGGGGTTCTTGAAGACTACCACCTGCGGCATCGCCTCCGGCTACGCTAACGCAAACCGTTGCTCCATTCACACTAATCCACTTTTGCTCGCCATTGGGGCAGCGCACAACCAACTCATAATCTCTTACAACTTCGCCTTGAAGGGTGCGGCTGATAGGTAGCTGCTCAAATGTCGGCACCGAACCATCAGGCTCACAAATCTGTACGTTGTCTAGCCATTCTTGCAATGAGCCAGTCATCGCTTCTGGCTCCAGTCCTAGGATTTGCCACGCTGCCGGATTCATCAGTACGATTTGACCATCTGGCTGTATGACACAAATCCCCTCTTGAATCGAATTAACGATCGCCTCCAGCAGCGTTTTTTCTTGAGCAAGCTGCTGAGTGCGCTGCTGTACTAGCTGTTCTAGGTGTTCAAGTTGCTGGGCGTTTTGCAGAACCAAAGCCGTTTGTGTAGCTAGCTGTTGCAGGAAGTGGATTTCTCCTTCCGAGAAAGGCAACCGGGGTTGGAGATAGGCAACGAGCAGATGACCGTAGTATTGCTCCCGGACAAAAATCGGTGTCAGCAGCATTGCCATCGGTCGTTGTTCAGGAGGAAGGCTTTGGAACACGGGTGAGAGGGGGTGATGGAGGATTTGTAAAAAACTCTCTTCCTTTCCCAAGTACAGTGGTTCTTCTTCTTGTTCTTTGGCTTTGTCCGTCGTAATGGCTACGGGCTGATTTTGTTGTAAGACTTCGCGCACTTTTTGCCAATCCGTCGTGACAGGTATTGGCGTTTGAAGCGTTACACCTTTAGCAAAATTAGGCCAGTACTCTGCCTCAACGCTAATGCTGTTCAATTCTGGCAGTGCCCGAACCACCATACAACAATCACAATTCATTGGCACGGCAAGTTGCCGCACAATTTCATCGAGAACTCGCTGAGGGTCGCGTTCACAATTTAGGGCTAGGGCGATGCGATTGACTAGTGCTTCGCGTTCCGCACGCTGCCGTAACTCGGTCTTCGCTTGTTGCAATCGCTGCTGCATTCGCTGCCGCTCGATCGCATAGCGCATCGAGCGTACCAAGAGGTGACCGTCTGTATGAGCTTTGACGAGGTAATCCTGAGCGCCTTTTTGTAAGGCTTGAAGCGCGATCGCTTCATCAGATAAGCTACTCATGACCACAATCGGAATATCCGGCGACACCAGAAGTACCTGCGTCACTGCGTCTAATCCCTGAGCATCAGGAAGTGACAAATCTAGCAGAATTACCGAAATTGATTTTTGAGCTGTTAGGCAAGCTAGAGCCTCTGCCAGCCTGGAAACATGAATCAGTTGAAATTGAAACGCCTCAACTTCCCCTAGCCTTTCTTGCACTAGGCAAGTATCTGTGGAGCTGTCCTCCACCAGCAAAATTGTTAGGGTTTCACTTAGCATGGGTTGTACTCGGTGAGCAGCCTGACACGAGCGGTCAGAAGTTTTTAAGCCATTTAGCGATAGTTCTGGTGCTGCTCTCGGTCAACCAAAGGGGTCACATTAATAGGTAGCGTATAGAGGACAGTCTTAGAAAGATTATAGGTATTTTAACTGACGAAGGTGTTTTGAAATCTACCACCGCCTCTGCTCTTTGCCTTTTATCCATTCCGTTTACCGGAGCCTACCTTGCAAGCCTTTGATTTCTACGCCACTACTAATGCGCCTATATGAGCGACAGGATGAAGTAGAAGATGCTTCCCTGTCCTAGTTGAAGCTGCACCCAGATTTAGTTACGATACACCGCCTCGATTGTTTTTCAAATCACCCTTAAGGCAATCCTAAGAGCCAAAGCTCATCCAGGAGACTCAAATCACCCTTAAGGCAATCCTAAGAGCCAAAGCTCATCCAGGAGACAGAGAGAGGCTTTTATCCTTCAATCTTTTACCTTTTTCTGCGATCCCCAGCCTTGTTAATACTAGCTTACAAAACTTCAAAAACTCTATCTCAACATTCGTACCCTGATCGATTTGTCGAGGAAGACACGATCAAAGCAAGAAGATAAGCACTGAAGTCGCTACAACAGATAGAGTTAGAGTAGTTAGCGCCTATCCTAGAGCTTTTCTGAAAGTTTTTAAACTTTGTGCTTTGAATAACAGCTTTGCTTAATCTGAGCGGCTATCATAGCCTACAAGTCTTGCCCTTACGCTTAATGGTTTTTAAATGTTCGCTGTAGGAGGGAGAAATACAGCTAACTTTTCCTTGAAAATACTGTGTGAATGTGCTAGTGAAAAACTGGGGATCGCCCGTGGCTACTTACTTCTAGAGATAGATGATCAAAAGCTAAATGGCGATTTATCATAAAAGAGTAAGTAGTTTTTCTTGCTAATTGTAAGGTTTGTAAGTGACTCAACCCAATCGCATTGTTATGAACGTCGGTATCGACAATCACTTCAAGATTGCATTGTGGAGCATGGCAGTCCTGAAAACCCCAAGCCAAGTTTCTAATTAACAACCTTTTTAAAATCAGGAGATAACAAAATATGCGGGCTAATTCTTGTCCTTGCTGTGGTAGTGCCTTACTTCGCCATGCTCGCCGCAATGGTGTTTATTGGTTCTGCACCTCCTGCCACCAGGAAATGATGCCCCTCATTACTGGTCAGTTACCAACCTGTATCGAGACCAGGAAACCGCTAGCGCGCACGTTACAGTCGGCAAAGGCTTAAGGAGTGCTGTTAGCTCAAGGGGGCGTAGCCCGTGCTGAGTGCTGAGAACTGATCAGAAAAAACGCTCGCCTGCTCCGTGTTAGGGGTTTTTAAGTGAACACTATCTTAGTGAGGAGTGAGTGAGGGAACTGACCTTGATAAGATTGGGTGAATCTAAGTAAGGTTGGTTAGAAACGGTTCAGAATGCTTGCAGCATTGCTCTACGGTCGAGAAGATTTACGTTTAGAAGACGTTGCCTCACCGACTCCTGCGGTCGGTGAGGTTGTTATTAAGGTAGGCACAGCAACGACCTGTGGCACAGACCTGAAAGTATGGCGTCGCGGCGGTCATGCCAGAATGCTGCAACCTCCGACGTTGTTCGGTCACGAAGGCGTTGGGGAAATTGTTGCAGTGGGAGAAGGCGTCGCGGGTTGGAGGATAGGCGATCGCGTTGTTGCCAATAACTCTGCCCCGTGCATGACCTGTTTCTTCTGCCACCGCCGCGAGTATTCTCTGTGCCCTAATTTGACCTTCAACAACGGTACGTTTGCCGAGTACCTGAAAATACCCGCGCCCATCGTACAACACAACCTGTTGCCAGTACCTACCGACTTACCCGATGCCCTAGCCTCGCTGACAGAACCGCTAGCCTGCGTACTGCATGGGGTAGCCTGTTCTAATGTTCAACCCGGTGACCGAGTGGTCGTCCTGGGTGATGGGGCAATTGGATTGATGTTCGTCGCGGTACTGGCGCATCAGTCAGCCGCCGAGGTGTTTTTGTTTGGAGGGAATGCGGGTCGCCTGCAAATTGGCGAGCAACTAGGGGCATCGGGGACTTTTAATTACCATCAGTTGAGTGATGTACCGAGGGTGGTGCGAGACTTAACAGAAGGCTGGGGTGCGGATGTTGTGATTGAAGCGACGGGAGTTCCTGCGGTTTGGGAAAATGCGATCGCCTGCGGTCGTCCTGGGGCAACCATTAACTTATTTGGCGGCTGTCCGCGAGATACTACTATTACCGTCAGTACTGAACAGCTCCATTACAACGCACTGACCCTCAAAGGCGTCTTTCATAACACACCTGCCCATGTACGCGATGCCCTCTCCCTATTAGCGAGTCGAACCATACCCTTTGAACTGCTGATCAGCGACTACAGAACCCTGAAGGATTTAGAGCAGGCGTTCCAAGACATGAAGAATCGTCAAGTCATTAAGGTGGCAATTGAACCAGGGACTTGAAGACTTTTGCATCTCAGGTTTTGATGGAGTTCTTAGCCACGAACGAGGGTAGTTAGCAATCCGTCTATGAGTTACTGCTTCAATTCAAAACTCAAAATTCAAACGGCAAAATTTTCTAGGTGGTCAGTTCTGTCACTGAGTATTCTATTGGCGCTGGGAGCCAATCGAGCCAACGCTTTACCGGGTCAAAGCCCTGATACTGTCGTCTCCTGGATTAATGCTCACCCGACCCTACGACCCGGTATTGGGGAGGGTCTACTGGTGCGCAAATTCAATTCGCCTGCTCAACGGTTTACCTTTAAAGCGACCGTGCTTCCTCCGGGTCTGGTGAGTGTCCCTATAGACCGAGCAACAATTCGCAGCGAGCGCCTTTCCTTCTATGACATGATTAACGGCGTAACTCCCAACCGACTCAAGGAATCTCTGCGAATCATCTATGGTCTGGGAATTTATCAAGATTACACACGAGCAAAGCTTGTATATGTCTATCCCACGGCAGCAACCATAGATTTGGCGCGGCGAGAAAACCGTCCTCTATTGGCAGCGCAGCAGGGGGAATTACTGTTGGGAGAACGCTACGCCTATTGGATGGAAGTCACACAAACAGATAAAGGTAAGGCTTTCAACGGGGAACTAACAGTGTTCCTGAAAGAGGATTTGGCCAACCTAGAACTACAATTACGCGCTCGCTAGGCTAGCCAAGATTGGGGAGGCTATTCAAATCCGTAGTTTTTTGTCATTAGTCATTAGTTCTTTGTCCTTCATCCATAGGCTAATGACCAATGACCAACTTTTTTTGTAATGAGTCGGAGTTCTGTGTTATAAATGGGATCTTTGAGACCTTATCGGTGGAGTAATCAGACAGAATGAAACAAGTGGGAACTCATCTGGTCGTTGACGCATGGCAAGCGCCTGAAGACCTTCTTAACGATCCTGAAGGAATTCGTCGCGCTTTGATGGATGCGATTTCAGCTGGAGAAGCAACCCTTATAGATTTGTGCGTACACCAGTTTAGTCCCCACGGAGTCACGGCGACAGCAACTTTGGCAGAGTCTCATATCGCCATTCACACATGGCCTGAGTATGGATATTTTGCTGCCGATTTATTCTTTTGCGGTCGTGGCAAACCGGAGGAGGCAATGAAGCTTTTACAAACAGCACTTCAAGCCAAGCAAGTCAGGTTAAGAGAAATCCCTCGTGGCTTCGATCAAACCTCCGAGATTAACGGACGAAGAGCAGAGCCAGTTTACCAAACTGTTGTGTAAGCTGTTTCTTTGCAACCAAAATGATTCATTCTATAGAGGGCAAGGTTAGCAAAACCTTGTCCTTTCTAATTAAAAGTTTATAAATTGGGATTAGAGCTAGGACGATACACTCTTGAGCGCGTTAGCAATGCGAGGTGTTAACCTAGCGCCTCCAAAAGAGCAGGCTTCCCACGGAACTGCTTGCCGCGCTAACAATTGTGCGATCGCCAAACCAGGGTTCAAATTCACAGTTGCTGCTAAACAACAAACAACCAAGTAGGCAAAGTTATCCCAAAGGAGAAAAGCTTGTTAGAGACAATCTTAGTTTTTGTCTTAGGTTTGACCCCACCCTTACTTTCTATCTGGCTAATGTACAGAGCAAAGGAACGAGGGCAAGCAAGGATTAGAGCAGCAATGCACGCCCCAGTTGTGAGAGTGCTGCAAAGAAATCAACTGCCTCCAGACCACTTTTACCTTGAAGGTGTTGGTTATTTAATCGGTGACATTACCTGCCGCTTCAATGCGCGATCGGCTTACATCCGCTGTGCTGTTAATCCCTGTGGTTCTTGTAAGGAGTGTCGCCATTACGAACCAACAGAATAAGGGACACAACCTCTTCTTCTGTATATAGCACTCCTCAATGATTCGTGAAGGCGAAATCCCCGATTTCTCTAAAAAGTCGGGGATCTGAACCCCTGGTATCTCTCTAA
>JALYGX010000503.1 GCA_030776905.1 Cyanobacteriota bacterium
AATGAGGGGTCTTCCCGTTTGGGTATCCGGGTGTCGTTAGAGATGGTCGCCCCTGAAGCTACGGTAGTAATGGAACGAGAAACGTCAAGGGCATCGGCTTTCTCGCAGGTATTAACGGATAAAAAGCCTAAGCGTGACTTGAAGCCTCGTGTGGGAGAGGAAAGTGTCCCGACTTTACCCATTGGGAGCCGTATCCAGTATCGGCTGGAGAACTATAGCGATCGCCCTATTTATTTTATGCTGCTGGGTTTTGATACCAACGGGAATGCGATCGCTCTTTATAAAATCCAATCCTTGCAGGATGCTCAGGAGTCAGACAATAAACCCCCCCTGATCGATGCACTAATCGCACCGGGGGAAACCCTAACTTTACCTCAATCTCCAGTGGCAACGGATTGGGTTGTCCCAGGTCCAAGCGGATTGGTGGAAATCCAGCTAATTTGCAGCCGTGCCCCTTTTTCAAAAGCGATCGCAGCTCTCAAAGCCGCTCGCCGTCCTAAAGGAGAAGGAGAGCAAATTGGCGATTTATTTAACCCCCTAGACGTAGCGCAAGCCGTGCTGCAAGACTTACACGCCGCCAGCGCCATGTCTATCGCCAATTCTTCATCCTACGCCCTAGATTCGACCACCACAGTTTCTGATTCCTATGCGTTTGATGTGAAGGCTTGGGCAACTTTCAGTTTTATCTATCAGGTGGTTTAACCTGTTTGGCTAATGGTAGACACGCAACTCCCATGAACGAGTAGCACTCTTCAGCGATGCCTTTAATCAATGGCGATCGCAGAACAGATTTGCTGTAGTTAATTATCAATGTACCGACAGATGAACTCATAGCTACTATTGAAAAAAACGACAGACTCTTCACCAGAGTTGAATTATCCGGAGATAGTATGAGCCGTAAGAATAATTCACCAGACGACAGGACACCACCTGTCAACGGTATCAACCAAGCAGAATCCTATAAAACTCAACGGGCGGCAGCAAAAGCAGTAGCCAAAACCGTAGAGGTGACGATACCAGAAAAAGTTGTCGTGGATAATTCACCGCCGAAACCTAACTATCCTATCTATCGAGTTCAGCCTGGAGAGCGGATTAATTTAGCCGATTTCGATCCAAATAGCTGTGAGCATTACAAAAAAAAGAAAGACGTTGAAGCGGAACTTGAAAAACACGTTAAGCGAATTAACAAGCTACAAGAGCGCTTGTATGCCGAGAATAAGCGCAGCCTACTCATAGTGCTACAAGCAATGGATACTGGAGGTAAGGATGGCACCATCAAACACGTCTTTAGTGGTGTCAACCCTCAAGGTTGCCAGGTTTGGTCGTTTAAAAAGCCTAGCGATGAGGAGGCAAGTCATGACTTTCTGTGGCGATACCACCATCGCGCCCCACAACGTGGCATGATGACCATCTTTAACCGCTCTCACTACGAAGATGTCCTAATTGTACGAGTCAAAAATTTAGTACCGGAGGATGTTTGGCGCAAGCGCTATCACAGCATCAATGAGTTTGAGCAAATGCTTACCCTGAGCAATATCACGGTCATCAAGTTTTTTCTCCACATCTCTAAAGACGAACAAAAGCGGCGCTTGGAGAGTCGTTTGGAGAACCCGGACAAGCGCTGGAAGTTCTCTAGTAACGACATTAAAGAACGACGCTTGTGGGATGACTACCAACTGGCTTTTGAAGAAGCAATTAGTAATTGTTCAACTGACTATGCGCCTTGGTATGTCGTGCCTGCCAATAAGAAGTGGTATCGCAATTTGGTGGTTGCCCGTACCCTAGCTGATACCCTGGAGGCAATGAACCCGCAATATCCAGCAGTGGAGGAGGGTTTGGAGAACATCGTCATTTCTGATTGAACACAAGGCGTTGAGTTAGGGGTAGTGTCTATTAGGCTTTTGATTAGTTTGTCATTTGACTAATGACTAAACTGACTACACAACTTGATGTTTTAAAAGCAACAAACCCTCAACTATTTTTTACGGCTAATGATTATGTAGAGCAAGGAAAAGCGCTTTATATTGAAGGTCGCTATGATGAGGCGATCGCTTCTCACGACCAAGAGTGATACCAATTCACTAAAGGCTTGCTGTAGATACTTTTCTTGTTCCCCCCTTGATAAGGGGGGCGAGAGGGTTCTATGTGTAGCGCAGTAAAACTGAAATGGTATGAAAAACGTCAATCTCTGACCACGCAAGTATAATCGGGTCTTTGTAGCATTTACAAATACTTCTTCAACAACAACCCCAACTTCTCCTTTGTCGCCGCAGGAACTTTATCCAGTTGTGTCAAAATTGCAAACTTCAACGCTGAGTGAGCATCAGAAGCTGGCGGATTTTCACTCAGACGCCGTACTATTTCTTGAATTACTTTCTGAGCATTAACCGCATTGCGCTGCAAATTGCCAATCACCATCTCCACCGTCACACTGTCATGGTCTGGATGCCAGCAATCGTAATCCGTAACTAGCGCTAACGTAGCGTAAGCAATTTCCGCTTCCCGTGCCAGCTTTGCTTCCGGCAAATTCGTCATCCCAATCACCGTTGCACCCCAACTGCGGTAGAGATTGGATTCTGCTTTTGTAGAAAATGCTGGCCCTTCCATGCAGACATAAGTGCCGCCACGATGTAGAGTGACATCAGGTAACTCAAGACTTGCAACCGCATCTGCCACAACTTTAGCCAGTTGATTGCAAACAGGGTCAGCGAAAGCAATGTGAGCGACAATTCCTTCTCCAAAAAAGGTAGAAACCCGATTTTTGGTGCGGTCAATAAACTGGTCGGGCACCACCATATCTAAGGGTTTAGCTTCTTCCTTAAGAGAACCAACTGCTGACGCTGAAATTAGATACTCTACACCTAGCTGCTTCATTGCATGGATATTGGCTCGGAACGGCAGTTCAGAGGGCATTAAATGATGATGGCGACCGTGACGAGCGAGGAAAGCTACTGATGTTCCGTCGAGAGTTCCTACAATCAAGGCATCAGAGGGCGCACCAAAAGGTGTATCAACTTGCACCTCTTCCACATCCTTGAGGGCTTCCATCTTGTAAAGCCCGCTACCACCAATAATCCCAATCTTTGCCTGAGCCATTGTCTTTGCCTTGTTCTTTGCTGCAATGCCAAGCTATTTTATCGGCAAATAGACGGCAATCATCAAAAAATAAGCTAGCTTCTCAGAAGATTATCTAAAGCTAGCTGTGTTATTGCTGTGTTGAAAATTCTGTAGTTTTAGGTAAGTGGTCAGCCCACAGTACTTAGCAAAAAACGCTTATTGCACCGCTGACTCAATTGTTAAGTAAGGAAACACCACCAAGGCTAAGCTCACTGACGTTAAATAATTCCTGGCCCTTTTCCCCGGCGATCGCTTTCAACAGTCAAGTCGCCATCTTGATCTTCGTTAATTTCTTGGAGTTCACTAACACGTTCAGCGGTAGCGTTTTCCTCTTTTTCCTTCAAATCTCCAGGTTCATTGATATACATTTCAGGTTCAATTGCATAGTTATTGAGTAGACCCTCTTTATCTACGGTATAGCCCCCTGTACTGTCTATGCTGTCAGTATCAGTTTGGTCATTAGTTTTTGGGGCTTCCTCCTTAATTTTATTAGGTGTTGTCTTGAATTCACTACCTTCTCTGTCTTGGCGGGCTTCAGTTTCAGCCGGAACTATATGTGGATCATAGTTATCGCCAGCAGCACCAACTTCTTTTTTATAATCTGTTTGATTTTCCATGATAATTTTCTCCAAAAAATACTTTATCTCCTTGAGTTAACTTAGAGTTTTTTTGTATCTCAATGCATCTACCTGAAGACTTATTTTTAGGATAAAATCAACAAAAAAATAATTGATGGCTAAAACTAATCAATACACTAGCTCTTAGCTAGGCTTCAATCAGAAGTTATAGATATCTAAAGACAAGTTTCGATCTAAAGAGATAAAGCTAGTGGTAAGCAAGGCATTAAACTGGGAATGCTCATAGAGTAAATGAACATAGTTAAGCGGCTAAAGAAAAATGGAAGAAGAAAAAGTTAATCACAATGCTCCGGCGCATGGATATAGTAGAGAATTTGAAGAAATTGAACTTCCTTATGAGGGAGTGGAAGACCGCAACACTGGCTTAGGCAGAAGGCTGGAAACTACTGCACCCGGAACGACAATCAGTTCTGACGTGAGTGGAGGTGATATTGATGTCAATCTGTATCAAGCAGAAGTGGGTGGCGAAGAAGCGGTTGGCGGTACCACTCCTACTCCCGATCAAAATGTAACTGAGAATTTGGAAAAAGCTGTTGGGCTGGAGATGGACGATCGCTCTTTTCTGCGAACGAATGATATTTTAGAACAGCGTGACGACCAGCGCTGGGAATTAGACCCTATGTCTTCTGAAGATTATGAAGAACACGGAGCGTAATTTTTAGACGAACCCCTCATGCAGTCTAACGTTGTCTTTGGAAACGCCTCTATTGAAGGTGCAAATTGCTGGGGTTGGGTCATGGGTCACTTTTTCAACCCAACCGATGACCCCCGTTCCACCTCCCTTCTCGAAGTCAAATGGGGTGTTCATAAAACAGGAGAAAGTAGACAGCAGTGGGCAACGAACATCGAAGCGACGACACTTTCTATCCTGATTAAAGGGCGATTTCGCCTTCAATTCCCGGAGCAAGAAGTCATTTTATGCAAGGAAGGTGACTACGTGCTTTGGTTGCCAAAGGTGCCTCATACGTGGTCTGCTGAGGAAGATTCTACTATTGTGACCATCAGATGGCCCTCGAAGGCAGGAGATAGTGTAGACGTGCAGACACCGTTTGAGCAGTAGGGCAGCTATTCAAGACGCTTCAGCCTTACCAGCAGCAATCAACGCAAGCTCCCGCTCGCACCCGAACCCGTCAGGCGATCGAGGTAAGCGATCGCCTTATAAAAGAAATTATCTACGCGCTCATGTCTCGCGAAATATTGCTATCAATAAACGACAAGCCTCCAGCAGTACGCTGAAGGCTTCGTTTTTTTCAGGTCGGATTGGCACGTTCTTGCGCCTAAGCCGCAAACAAGGGCATAGAAGAATTTAATTGCTCGAACCGTTGGAGTTTCTCTCTAAGTTCAAGCGGAATATAACTTAAAGCAGTACCTTGCCACCCTTGTGTTCCTTGATATTCTAAGAGTCCACAGTAAGTGTCTTCTTTGTGAATGTGCCAACCAAAGTTAGCTGGAATTACTTCATATCCAACTAAGGTTTTTTGCAAATAGCTTGTGACTGAATCCAGATTCTGTTGGAGTTTCATAGCTCTTTATAAGTTCGTTTTTTTAGAAAAAGCAGGTTGT
>JALYGX010000504.1 GCA_030776905.1 Cyanobacteriota bacterium
GCAAGCCAAGTCAAGGTCAAGCCCGTACACTTCATTTCTACCATTAGTGTCGTTTTCTCCAGCAATCCTAATGTTCGAGTTGTTCAAGAACAAGACAGCCTCGACGATGCAAAAATGCCGTCTGAGGGCTACGCTCAAAGTAAATGGGTTGCTGAAAAGTTAGTAACAATTGCACGAGAACGAGGGCTTCCTGTTTCTATTTACCGTCCTGGACGCATATCAGGACACAGCCAAATTGGTGTTTGTAATACTGGCGATCATACCTATCGCATGATCAAAGGCTGTATTCAACTGGGAAGTATTGCAAATCAGGATATCCAGTTGAACTTAAGTCCTGTTGACTATGTGAGCAAAGCAATTATTTATCTCTCAAAGCAGAACGAATCGTTGGGGAAAGCGTTTCACCTCGTCAATCCTCAACCATTACCGTTGAGTGAGATGGTTAAGTACATTTGCTCCTTGGGTTACCCAGTTGAACTAGTTTCCTATGACCAGTGGCGATCGCAACTCATGAATGCGGTGGATTCTCCAGAAAATGCCTTGTATCCACTGATGTCCATTTTTGCTGAAGAAACGAGCAACACCCAGCCCAACAACTCACCCTTACAACTCGACTGCCAAAATACCCTCACTGGACTAGCAGGAACCCCGATCATTTGTCCCCCAGTCGATGCTGAATTATTTAGTACCTACTTCTCATACCTCATTCAAACAGGTTTTCTGAATCCCCCACCTCTTCAACCCCAAATCAGTCAAGACTGACACTGACGCATAGCCCTCCTTTTTAACCGGAGCTTTAGTGAGGAGGGTTGAGGGGATCTAAAGACCGCTTGAGTACCTGAAACCCCACGTTGAGAAGTGAGTTCTCTCATTATCGCTACCAATAATCAATCAATGATGAACCAAGAAACACAACAACAGCAACACACAGAGCTTGCAACATTTATCCAAAATTACAATCAGCGCACAAAAACCTCCAAACAAATTTCCCAAAAAATCCGCCCTTTCTTAGCTGACAACAAAGCTCCCTTATTCTTTAGTTTTCCCTTAAAAGAAATATCTTATCCTATTGTAGGAAAACGCTCTTGTGGTTCCAAAATTTGGGATGTGGATGGTAATGAATACCTAGACCTAATAATGGGATATGGGGTAAATCTTTTTGGTCATAATCCACCATTTGTCAAACAAGCAATAGAAGAGCAATTGGAGCAAGGCATACACCTTGGTACTCAGTCCGAAGTTGTCGGTGAAGTTGCCGAGTTGATCTGCGAACTAACACAGATGGAGCGGGTAGCCTTTAGTAATACAGGCACAGAAGCCATAATGACGGCGATTCGTCTGGCTCGAACTGCAACAAACCGCAACAAAATTGCTTTATTTTCAGGCTCTTATCACGGCCATTTTGATGGCACTCTCGGTAAAGCACAGGGAGAAAATGGAACTCTACATACAGTGCCAAGGGCACCAGGAATTCCTGCAAATCTAGTAAAAGATATTTTAGTTTTAGAGTATGGAAACCCTCAGTCCCTTGATATTATCAAAGACCACGAACGCGAATTAGCTGCTGTTCTCGTTGAACCCGTACAAACTAGCCGCCTTAACCTACAGCCCAAAGAATTTCTCCAGCAGTTAAGGCAATTGACAAAAGAAGCTGGAATCGCGTTAATTTTTGATGAAATGGTGAGCGGTTTTCGCCTTCATCCAGGTGGGGCGCAAGCATGGTTTGGGATTGAAGCAGACTTAGCCACGTATGGGAAAATCGTTGGCGGCGGAATGCCGATAGGTGTCATTGCGGGTAAGGCTGCTTACATGGATGCGATCGATGGTGGGATGTGGAATTATGGAGATGATTCCTATCCTCAAGCCAAAAAAACGTTTTTTGCAGGCACTTATTGCAAGCATCCGTTAGCAATGGCGACCGCACGAGCTGTACTTCAGCATATCAAGAGTCAGGGGCCTTCTCTTCAGCAGCGATTGAATCAACGCACATCGCATTTTGCTCAAGAATTAAATGCTTATTTTGAAGAAGATAAATTGCCCCTTCAAATCGAATATTTTGGCTCAGTTTTTGGCTTCACCACATCTAACGAGTCTGCATCACCGAGTATGATGCAACTGTTGCTGTATTACAATCTGCTTTACAAGGGAATCTTACTAAGAGGAAATGGTGGTTTTCTATCCACAGCCCATACAGATGAGGATATAAAGTCCGTAATTCAGGCTTTCCAGGACAGCATAAAAGAACTGCGACATGGAGGCTTTCTTTAACATTTAGTCAGGAAACTGCAAAAAGTGCGGTAGCTTCACCTGTAAAGATGACCTGAAAGCAGACCGACTTCGACTTTGAGCCAGTAGCGCGGCTTAGCTTAATAGCATTGCCCTAAAGGGGAACTTCCGTTTAGTAGCTGATGTGCTGATGCTAGGTGGATGATTCCCAAAGTTACTGGAGGAGATACTCCTTTAGGCAAAAGTAAATGCTGAAAATATATCTAGGGCGGGAGAGAATTCTTAATAAATTACCTCATGATTAAAGGTAAGCAAAAATGCTGTACTTGTGCTGTTGTAGATTCTCAGGTATTTGTCCGATTGCAACTTGTTTGAAGAAGTTAATTCCATAGCAGAGAAGTACTACTTTTACACAGCTCAGGTTCCTAAACTGCGCTAGATTACACCGTCCTGTAACCCTAGGCAACCAAGAGTGGAAGAGGTCTATACCCTCTACACAACCATTAGCTAATTACTTTAAACGGGAGAGCAATTATGGCTGAGGGATTTTTACGAAAGGTGAAGGATGCGATCGCCGGGACTGACAAGACTGAGCAAGATGCTGTTAACGAGCAGCAGGAAAGCTTAAGTCGCGAC
>JALYGX010000505.1 GCA_030776905.1 Cyanobacteriota bacterium
ATTGGCGCAGTAACAGTGACTGGCCAAGTGCCAGCGGATGTGATTCGGCAGGTACTTCGCCAAATGCAGGCATCATGAATTTGATGGGGATTGAGCTATGGCAAATAATTTGTCAGCCATTGACTCAATCAAATCAGAGCGAATTAGCTGAGAACGCCAGGATTCTGGTATTTCTCGCTTACCATAAAAGGCTCCTGCCAACTGTCCGTAAACAGCACCCGTTGTATCCGCATCATTGCCTAAGTTCACAGCTAACAGACACCCGTCCCGAAAGGAACGACTGTGATAGAAAGCCCATAACGCCGCCTCTAGAGATTTGACCACATAGCCTGAACCTTCTATCTCTGGAGGTTGGCGATGTTTGAATGACCCTCTAGCAATTTCGTCGATTTTGTCCACTAACGGGTTTTCTTCCCAGTATCCAGGTATGGGACTGTAGCCTTCTGAGAGCAGTTCTTCTTTACTGACTCCATTGATAGCTGCAACTAGCAACGCCCCAAAGTAGCGGCAGCCATCGATAGCTGTTGCTGCTTGATGGGTTGTTCGCGAACTCTCTCCCGACTTTTCAATCGCGTCTAGAGGGCTTTTGGCATAAAACAACGGTACTGGAGCCAAGCGCATCAGCGAGCCATTTCCAGCAGTGCGGGGTTCTGTGGAACCACAATAAGGTTCATGCGTCTTCTCAAACTGCAATAAAGCTCCTACCGTAGTGTTGCCGATGTCGAAACACTCGTATATGCTGCTCAGGTAACCTTCCCGCCACCATCGCACATACTTCTGTAATTGATTGACTGGATTAAAACCCTGTTGGTCTATTAGACTTGCCGCCAAGCACAGAGCCATTGAAGTATCATCCGTCCACTGCCCCGGCAGGACATTAAAAGACCCGCCTCTAACCATATCGTCAATGGGTGTAAATGAACCAGGCGGTTTAAACTCTAGGGGTGCTCCCAGTGCATCTCCCACTGCCAAGCCTAGGAGGCTGCCACGATAACGCTCAATTAGCTCCATTTGGGTAATTACTCTTGGAGACGATAGCTCAATTCTGGCAGAGGGAATTGTGTTTTCTCGGCGCTGAAGGCGATCGCCCCGAACTATGAGTGTAATCAGTTAGTGGCATCAGATTCTTCATCTGTCGCCTCGCTCAACCCACTGTCAGAATCTGCCTGTCTTACTCGCTCGACATCTAAACCTAACGCCTCTGCTATCTGCTCTACACTCAATCCCAGTGCTAACAACCGAGGTACTGATTCTAATTTTCCCTCTAACTTGCCCTCTAACTTGCCCTCTAACTTGCCCTCCTCCAAGGCTTCCTGATACACTCTCGTTTGCTTTAATTCACTTAAACCCAACATTTGCTCTATCTCCTCCCGGCTTTTCTGGGGAAATTTATAAACAATAATCGTTTCTATCAATTGTAAAAGTTCGCGTTTAGCGACTTCATCAGCTATTTTCTGTCTGGCTTGGCCTATTAACTCCCTAGCTTTTGTTCCAGCACTTTCCTCTGGCTCTATCACTAATTTGACAGTTTCAAGGCCAATAGAGGGTTCTGGGGTTGAGCCTAGTTCATCCAGATAGATACGCCTAACTCGCTGACTTGTGAGTAATTCAATATACCGCTCTGTTTCTGCTGTCTCTACACTCCTGGTTGGATAAACAACAGCTCCCCGCCAATTGTTTGTCAATTCAGTTTTATCGAGGTAAAGGAAGATTTCTGTAAAGAAACGAGAGTAAAATTTTTTGTCTGGCTGAAACTGGACTTCAACAAAGTAGATGGGTGGTGAGGGTGCATTGCTGACTGGAAGAAATACACCATCAATACGAAAGGCGAGTTGTTTAACTTCAACAGATGAAAATTGATAGGCGTTAGCTTCTTCAGGGGGTTGGTTGATGAGTTCAAAGAAGATACTGGGGAAGGATTGGAAGAGGCGATAGAAGATGGTGTCGGTTTTCACACGGGGAGAGTATTATCGATTTCTGGGTGAGCGTGTTTGATTCTACAACTTCAGCTAGCTTGCTCTCCTCAAAAGGCGATCGCTCTTTTCGCCACCTTGCCGTAAGCGCAGCTATCCTCAATGGGGTTATCCCCCTCTTCCCACTTGCCGGCAGCAACTGGAACCCTAACCCCCAATCTCACGTCTGGTTCCCAGTCGGAGTTATGCCAGCGCTAACGCTGTCAAGTTGCTAATATAGGCGTTTTAACCCCATTAGCCTTCTCAAATACTATAGTTAAGAATACTTAATAAACTAAACAAGTACAACAGTAACCGCTCTCAAGATGAGGGGCACGGGATGGAATTGAAATTTTTACATTTGTTTCAACCGACAAACCAAAACAAGCCTCTGGGCGGACGTTACAAGGTTATCAGCCAGCTAGGAGCAGGTGGGTTTGGTCAAACCTTTCTAGCACAGGACTTGCACTTACCCGGTCACCCTCAATGCGTTGTCAAACAGCTCAAGCCCCAAGCAAATGACGCTAGCAGTCTGGAAACGGCAAGACGGCTCTTTGACATCGAAGCCCAAGTCCTCTACGAGTTGGGTAACCACGACCAAATCCCTCGCTTGCTCGCTCACTTTGAGGACGAGCGGGAGTTTTATCTTGCCCAGGATTTAATCGAAGGAGAACTGCTAACCCAGGAATTAGTGGGAGGTCAGCCTTGGTCGGACGCACGAGTTGTCGCTTTGTTGCAAGATATTTTGCAAGTCTTAGCGTTTGTTCATCAGCAGCAGGTCATCCATCGTGACATTAAGCCCTCTAACCTAATCCGCCGCCAACGGGATGGGAAAATTGTTCTAATTGACTTTGGTGCAGTCAAGCAAGTCAGCACACAGGTTGTCAATCGCAAGACAGGACAGACGAAGACGATTTCTATTGGCACTCAAGGCTACACTCCGAAGGAACAGTTGGGCGGAAATCCTCGTTACAGTAGCGATATTTATGCCGTTGGCATTGTTGGGATTCAGGCATTAACGGGAATTCACCCCAGGCGCTTGCGCGAAGACAGCGAGACAGGCGAAATTAACTGGCGCACGAGCGCACCGCAGGTCAGTTCAGAACTAGCGGCAATTCTTGACCGGATGGTGCGCTACGACTTCCGCGTTCGCTACCCAACCGCTACCGAAGCCCTAGAGGCATTGCAGAGCCTACCCAGAACTCTTTTAGGATCGCTGTCTCTGCCTGACTATACGTCTGCAACAACGGCAGCAGCACCGGAAGTACCATCCAGCCAAGAACTGCAACCTCCATCCCTGGCTAGCGAGTCAACAGGGTCGGAAATGGGGCAAGCCTCTACCAATCTCTGGACGCCATCACAACAGTCAGCTTCGCCTCAGCCTTCATCCAGTCGTGTAGGTGCAGCAGAATCCTTGGCTACATCTCAAAGTTCTCTGTCTTCAGGGCATTCAACGCCGACGCTCACAGCATCAGGGTTGAGCCAGCAACGGTTCCCTTGGGCTATTCTAGCGGCTTTGGGAGCTGTGGGAGCGACCTTTTTAATTACTAAGACGGCCCTATCC
>JALYGX010000506.1 GCA_030776905.1 Cyanobacteriota bacterium
ATACCAGAGTACGATTTGCTAGCTGTGTATATACTAAATGAAACAAGCAAAGCACACAACTGGCTTCTTGAGACGTTTGGCTTAGATCGGTCTGTGAGACTTTAACGACCTGCTCAGAAGGAGAAGAAACCGATGTTGATAGTTGGGAAAGAGGGGAGGGAGGATTAAGGCTGAGGGATTGACTTGATGCAATTGTTAAGTTGCTTTCAACGTTCCCCGTTACTAAGCCTGCGATTACTTTGCCTTCCACCGTCGGGAGTGGCAAGGTATTAATTTCCTCTAGTACTCGCTGAATTGGCGTGTCAGCTACTGGGGGCGTTTCTTGGGGCTGCTTATTAGTCAATGCCTTAAGTTGAGGCCATCCCGCTTGTGCCGACTGAGAGAGTTGACGCCCTGCTGCTAGACCGCCTTGTACCATCAGGTACACCGGATACAGCAAAATTTGTACTCCCCAGACCGCAGCAACCTTCAATTGTCGTACCGTGCGATCATAGCGATCGCCTAATCGTTGAGACTGTCGGTTAAGGAAATTAAACAATCGGCTTTGGTAGCGACCAGAGGGAGCGGAAGACATGGTTGTTAGTGACTGAGTAAGCGATGAGCTTTTGTTGTTGGTTATTGGTTGTTGGTTATTAGTTTTACTAACAACTAATGACTAACTGTTTTGGTCATCCAGCGTCAGCGCAGGATTTGCAGGGTAAAAACCGACAGTTACAAACTAAAAATAGTAGGTGCAATGATTTTATCGAAAATATGACCGACGCAGTGACCTCGTCAGTTGAGATGCACCCGGTTCATGACGCTATTGAAAGACTACGTGCCTTGACTCAAGTTAATGTTCAGAACGGCTGGCGATGCTGTATGCATGACCTGCCAGTGGCTATTGCTACTCAGCCTGAACAGTGGAACGATTGGTCAACTGCCGAACTCAACCCAAAAGACTACATCGTTTGGTCAGCAGGACGGCAAGTCCTGTGGCTGAGTCAGCGCTTCGTTGTTCCCCAGAATTTACAGGGCTATCCTTTAACGGGATTAACCTGGCGATTGGTGTTGACTTGGTGGGCAGAATCCGCCCAGATTTTTGTTAATGGTCAATTAGTACAAGAGGGAGATTTATTTGATTCCTCTACGAGGGTGCTACTGAGTACCGCTGTAATGCCAGGAGAAGAGATTGCGGTAGCTTTACGCTTAGTCAGTCCTAGTCATGATATTGGGGGATTGATGCGTTCAAGAAGCCTATACGAATCAAACGATGACATCGATCCAGGTTTTGTCGCTGATGAGTTAGCTATCTTCCACAAGTATGTAGCCGCCTTCGAGCCAGAAAAATTAGATCCGCTTGTCGCTGCTGTTGCTGAGATTGCTTGGGATGCGGTGTCACAGCCGGAGAAATTTATAGGTTCGCTTTCCACCCTGCGCCAAAACCTGCAATGTCTTGTAGGGACAAGCCATACCTTGCCCCTACCCAAACAACGGCGAATCCAAATGTTAGGTCATGCTCACTTAGACTTAGCTTGGCTGTGGACAGTCAGTGAAACCTGGGAGGTGGCTCAACGCACCTTTGAATCAGTGCTTACGCTACAGCAAGAGTTTCCAGACTTAACATTTTGCCATTCCACGCCTGCACTTTATGCCTGGATAGAACAGCATCGCCCTGATTTGTTTGCCGCCATTCAACAACAAATTGCAGCAAATCGCTGGGAAGTTGTGGGGGGGATGTGGGTAGAACCAGACGTTAATTTGATTAGTGGTGAATCGCTTGTTCGTCAGGTACTTTACGCCCAGCGTTACGTCTTGGAAAAATTTGGTCAACTGACAACTGTGGCATGGCTACCTGATAGCTTTGGCTTTTGTTGGCAACTGCCACAAATCTTGAAACAGGGTGGAATCGAATACTTCGTTACTCAGAAGCTGCACTGGAACGACACGACTAAGTTTCCCTACGGTGTTTTCTGGTGGCGATCGCCTGATGATACCAAAATCTTCACTGTGATGTCTCCTCCCAACACGACAGGCGTTATGGATACCAATCCCCTCACAATGGCATCTTATGCGGTTGATTGGGAAACTCAGACCAATCTCCAAGACGCTTTCTGGCTTCCTGGCGTCGGAGATCATGGCGGTGGTCCTACCCGCGATATGTTGCAGGTGGCAAAGCGTTGGCAGCAATCACCACTCTTCCCACGTTTGGAATTTACTACTGCTGAACGCTATTTGTTAGGGGTTCGCAATGGGGACTCAGTTGGAAAGACTGAGGTTGAGAAGCAAGACACAAAGGACATTCCCGTCTGGAATGATGAGCTTTATCTAGAATTCCATCGCGGTTGCTACACTACCCACGCCGACCAAAAACGTTGGAATCGTCGTTGTGAGGGGTTGTTGTACCAGGCAGAATTGTTTGCTTCTCTTGCAACGTTAACGGCTGGCGTTACCTATCCCAAAGTCCAGCTAGAAGAAGCTTGGAAAAAGGTGCTATTTAACCAATTTCATGACATTTTGCCAGGGACATCGATTCCAGAAGTTTTTGTAGAGGCGAACCTAGCTTGGCAGGAAGTGGAGCAAGTTGGTTTAGGGATATTGGAAGAGTCATTAAAAGTCATCGCATCCCAAATCGCCCTACCTCTTCCGCCGCAACCAGACGCGCAACCAGACGCGCAACCGATTATTGTCTTCAACTCCCTCAACTGGCAGCGTTCGGAATTTGTTGCGGTTTCCTTACCACCATCCGATGAATCATCTTGGCAAGTTTACGATTTTTTAGGACAAAGCTTACCATCCCAGCTCAGTGAAGAATCAACGCTGTTATTTCTAGCCAAGGATATTCCTTCTGTAGGGTATAGTGTCTTTTGGTTGTGTCATTGCCGTGATGAACTTGGTAAGGGCAAGGCATACCTTACCGCTACCTCAGAAGAAAACTGGGTTTTAGAAAACGAATGCCTGCGGGTTGTGGTTGACCCTAATACCGGAGATTTAAGCCGCGTCTTCGATAAAATCCATCAACGAGAAGTCCTTAGCGGCGCTGGCAATCAACTGCAAGCTTTTCAAGACAAGGGTCAATACTGGGACGCTTGGAACATTGACCCCGACTATACTCAACACCCCTTGCCCCCAACACAATTAAAATCTATGCAGTGGTTGGAACGAGGAATTGTGCGATCGCGTCTTCGTGTTGTCCGCCAGCTAGGGAAATCTGAGTTTTGCCAAGAGTATAGTCTTGCCGCTGGTTCACCTATTCTCAAAATTTCCACAACAGTAGATTGGCAGGAACGGCACGTATTAGTAAAAGCCGCTTTCCCTTTGAACTTGGAAGCCAACTATGGGACTTATGAAATTGCTTGTGGTGCTATCCAACGCCCTACGCGACCCCAAATACCAGCAGAAAAAGCAAAATGGGAAGTTCCCGGATTACGTTGGGCAGACTTGAGTGATGAAACCTACGGCGTTAGTTTGCTCAATGACTGCAAATACGGCTATGATGCGCAACCCTCTCAATTACGGCTGACGTTGCTACGAAGTCCTACATGGCCTGACCCAGATGCCGACCGAGGTATTCACCAATTCACCTACGCCCTCTATCCTCACGGCGGTAGTTGGCAGGCAGCGGGTACGGTGCGCCGAGGCTATGAGTTAAATCTGCCGCTTCTGGTACTGTGTAGCCCTATCTTAGGAACGGATGGAGACACATCTCTACCAGTGATCGGTCAATTATTAAATTTGCAAGCTGAAAATCTTATTTTGACCGCTTTCAAGCAGTCAGAATCTAACTTAAACCAATGGATTTTGCGATGTTATGAATGTCACGGTGAGTCAGCGGAGCTATCGTTCAAGAGTGATTTAGATTTAGCGATCGCTCACCCTGTCGATTTATTAGAGCGAGCGAGTCCAACCCCTGAGCCACTGTTCAATGAACAGAAGTTTAGTCTTCTTTCCTGGAAAATTGCTAGCTTTCGCGTGAATCGACTTGCGCCCCAATAGAGGGTCAAGATATAAGGGGCGGGTGGAGTAAATGTCTCTGTAGTCGGACAGACAACTTTTTAACACAACCCACCCCTACCAAGTTGACAGCTTGACAAAGGAATCAGTCTTCATGATCTTCAAAAGGATCGCTCAATTGGGCAGAAGGGGGTCCAAAAGCCGTATAGATTGAGTAGCCAGTCACAGCCAGAACGAAAACGCCGATCGATATGCTAAGAACTGTTGCAGGTTCCATGATTTAAATAAATTATGAGTTCTATACCCCTATAATATTACGGAACATTACAAAAGATCTATTCAGATTAACGATAGGTGACTCATGGCACAACAGACGCGGCTAGGGAATATTCTCAAACCCCTCAACTCCGAGTATGGTAAAGTGGCTCCGGGTTGGGGAACTACGCCCTTAATGGGAGTCTTCATGCTGTTGTTTTTGGTCTTTTTACTGATTATTTTGCAGCTTTACAACTCTTCGCTGCTGCTTGAGGGCATTGATGTCGATTGGAAAAGCTTAGGTCAATAAGGTCTAGAGCGTCACGTCTCCAATCAATCTTTAACTTCCCCGGCGCGTCCGGGTTTTTTTGTAAGTCCTATACTGAGGACTGGGAATCTTCCCATCTAGCTTCGTTCTGGGTTAATAAACGCTCAAAAACTAAGCAACAAAACATTAACTAGGAAGCGGTATCCCCGCCCCGCTTTCTCCTCACCCGGATTGGGATGGGGTATTCAGCGGAAAAACTTCAATGAACGTTTTTGGTATTGGTCTGCCGGAAATGGCACTGATTATGGTCATTGCCCTATTGGTATTTGGTCCTAAGAAGTTGCCAGAAATTGGTCGTAGTATGGGTAAGGCAATTCGAGGCTTTCAAGACGCCTCAAAGGAGTTTGAATCCGAGTTTAAGCGCGAGGCCGAACAGATAGAGCAAGCCGTAAAAACCCCAACACTCCCTGAAGCGAAGGAAGTCGAGATAGAGGAAGTCACAACAGCTGAGTCTAACAATCACACGGCTACTTCATCTCCACACAGCTAAAACCTGAAATCTTTGCCTGTTTAAGCCCGCCGACGCGGGCTTGAAGCGTTGTGTCAATTTGATGTAAACGTTTTCTCCATAGCAGCTTCAGCAAACGTTCCACCTGCTGGTCAACGGCACTAGTAAACACATGAGTTGAGGCACCCTGTTCAAACTGCTGTTGTAACACACTAGAAGCAGAGACTAAACTAAGTACCTTGTCATTAACAGTAATCATCGGTTGATGCCGAGTCACTCGTCCCGTCAAACTCCTTAAGAATTAAGGCTTTCCATTCTTTTGGTTTGTAGGAGCCTCAAATTTATAACCGACACCCCGAACGGTTTGAATTAATGATGGCTGAGTGGCATCTAGTTCAATTTTCTTCCGAATTTGACCGATATGGACATCAACGACCCGTTGGTCTCCTACATAGTCATATTCCCAAACTTCTTGGATTAGCTCGGAGCGACGCAGTACCCGACCGGGATGGCAAGCCAGAAAATGCAGTAGATCGAATTCTAGAGCCGTCAGCGGTACTAACTCTTCGTTGAGGGTTACCTCGCGACGCCCCGGATCGATGACTAACTGGTCAAAGACGAGGCGCTGTTGTTCGGTAGCAGTAACTTCTCGCCTGCGCTTCAATATCGCTGCAACTCGGTTTTCCAGGTCTTGCAAATCAAATGGCTTTGTGAGGTAATCATCACCACCTTGTTTAAACCCTTTGTCTTTGTCGGCAGCGTCTCCTCGGCTGGTGAGAAACAGAACAAAGACATCAGTGCGGCTCTGCATTTCCTGACAAAGGTTGTAGCCCAGGGCGTCAGGTAAATTCACATCCAGAATTACGAGATCTGGATTGAATTGCTCAAACAGCGCTAGAGCCGTCTTTCCGTCATGAGCAGATTGCATTTGATAGTTCTTCTTAGTCAAAAAGCGAAGAATCAAATTTCGGATGGCCGGGTCGTCATCCACGACAAGAATTTTGGCGGAGGCCATGGTCATAACTTTCCACGGAGAACAGGATTCAGTATCGACACGCAGGATTTTTGACACCAATGGTGTCTTGAGCATTTTAGACAATTATCGTCGTAGAATTAGGGGATGCCAATAGCTTTGACATCCCACCCAGATCTGACCGCTAAGAAATTTCCCAACAGTACGACTGTTTTGGCACTGAAGTATTTCTCACGCATTGAAAGTGTTCGTCTCACAGATCGCTTGTAGTTGGGGAACAGGCTAAACTAGCTTTCAGGGGTTGGCATGACGCTCAATTGCATTTAACCTGTTACCCTGTCAGTAGCAAGGTCAACATTGAGGGTCTTACTTGTCTAACATACAACCAGTGTAAGGTCGCAGTCATACCAGTGAAAAGAAGGGATGTCTCGGAGGTTTTGAATGAGTGATCAAAATCCCTACGAAAAGCTTGGGGTAACAGAAGATGCTTCTTTTGATGAAATTCAGGATGCTAAAGGACGCTTGATGCAGCAGCATCGCGGCGACCAAAAGCTCTTGGAATCTGTAGAAGCAGCCTACGATGCGGTTATCATGGATCGCCTCAGAATGCGCCAAGAGGGAAAAATTAAGGTTCCAGAACGCATTCGATTTCCAGAGAAAGTGTCTCCGTCACCACCGAGTTTTACCCAAACTCCTATTAATCGCTCTTCAGCATGGCTGCAACGATTGGTGGATACTCCAACGTCAAAAGACTTGCTGTGGCCGGCTGTCTCGTTCTTGGTATTGAGTGGTGTAACAGTTTTTTATCGCACTCCTGAAGAGTCGATCCTACCGTTCATGCTGGCATTGGGGGTTGGGTGTAATGTTTACTTCCTCAATCGCAAGGAAGGGCAATTAGGTCGCGCTGTGTTGCTAACCTTGGCAGGTTTACTGATCGGTGTGGGATTGGGAACTTTACTGGGTGGCTTGCTGACAGCCCAACTTGGCGCGATCGCTTTTACAACTGAGAAATTTGCCACCTTAGTAACATTCGTCGTCCTCTGGCTCATTAGTTGCTTCCTACGTTGAAAAAGGTCTCAAAATGAGGAGTATCCTCGCTTCAAGACCATTGGCAGACGTTTGGCGGTAGCCGATTATCCCACCTGTGGCAGTTGTTGGTGTAAAAGTAAATCGGCGGCTTCACTGAGGTTGTTGACAAGGAAATCGGGTTCATAGAGACTTAGCTGAGTTTTGTCCCGGATTCCACATAAAACCCCGATCACTTTAACGCCGTGGGTTTTAGCCGCAATCATATCGGCTTCTGTATCCCCAACCATCCAAACATCAGAGGTAGGTGGTAGTTCGCGGAGTGCCCGTTCCATTAGTAACGGTTTGTCCTTGGTATCACCTGTCTTGATGTAGTCGTCGTCAAGGTTGTAACGTTGCTCTGGAGGAAAAAATCGTCCCAAGTCATAGCGGTTGAAGGCATCATCTAGCTCTCGCATCCGACGCATAGTCATCACGATTAATTCCACACCAGCCTGTTGGAATCGCTCCAAGGCGTCTACAGCACCAGGAGTCGGTTGGTCATAAACCAAGTAGGGCATGGTATGGACGGTTTGACGCCGTAGGAGCGCGAATTCATTGGCTTGGTCTTCATCAAGACCGGAACGGATGCCAATGATGCGTTCGGGAATACAAGCTCGCTTACAGTCCCAAAACTCAGCCTTAGACATTGGCTTCAGGGGTTGGTCAGGGCGTTGGGTTTGTTCGAGACAAAACTGGTACACGCGATAGTACCGCTCAGAAACGTCCATGATTGGACCATCAAAATCTGTAATCAATCTTAGCATTTGACAGTAAATTGTAATTTTTATTTACCTTATCCCAAAGGCAGACTACCTCGCTTCATCTGCTCTCGTTCGATCGCTTCAAACAAAGCGCGAAAATTTCCTTCGCCAAACCCTTGTGCCTGTTGACGGCGCTCGATTAGCTCAAAGAAAAAGGTAGGTTCCTCAAAAATAGGCTGGGTGAAGGTTTGAAGCAGTAACCCTGAGGAAGATTCGTCCTGCCAATCTACTAAAATTTCTTGGGCGGCAATTTCCCCTAATTCAGCTAGGGATAAGGGAAGTCCAGGATGGTTTAGCCGTAGTTGGGTGTAGTAGCTAGGAGGAATGGGGAGAAAGGATAGTCCGAGATGACGCAGTTGAGCGATCGCCTTTACGATCCCAGGTGTCTGCAAGGCAATATGCTGGATTCCTGGTCCCTGGTTAACATCTAGAAACTCTTGAATTTGAGAATTCGCGGCGGTAGGTTCATTAATCGGAAATTGCACCCCACTGCTAGGATGAACCAACACCTGAGAACGTAGCCCAGAGCGATCGGTTTGAATGGTAAACCTCTGCTGGCGTTGAAATCCCAAAACCTCCTCATACCAGCTAAGAGCAAGTTCCAAATCACCCGCAGCAACATTCAACACCACATGATCAATGGCAGTAAACAGTCCCAAGTTGGTCGAAGAAAATTCGGAGGACACAGGAGGAGTAGCGAATTCCTGAGTCATTTCTGAATCAAACCAGATTGGCAGCAGGGTGTTGGGAGAATAGGTCTCTGTTAGGGTGTGAGTAAGGGAACCCCAAGCCGCAATTTTTGCCCATTTCCCGCCTCCTAGAGCCAGTGGCTGTTGCTGAAAAGGTTCTAGGACTTTTGCACCGTTAGCAACCGCCCTCTCTAGAACGCCTTCTAAATCTGAAACCTCAAAGGCGATATCAGCAATACCAGGAGGATGCAAACTCAAAAACAGGGCAACAGGACTTGCCGAAGTAAGGGGAGAAGACAAAACAATTTTTATTGCGCCGCTTCTCACCACTGTTGTTAGAGTATGGCGGCTTGCACCATAAGCCAACGCTTGAAACCCCATATGGTTCACAAACCAGTCACGGGAAGCTTTGGCGTCTTTGACATAGAAGTGAATGTAATCAATTTTCATGGACTGTCGCTTCTGGGAGCTTGCCTGTCAATTTTGACGTTTTTTCAAGATTTTCAGGTCATTCCCAAGAATGAAGGAACTTGGTTCCCCCTAGGGGCTACGCGCATATCGCGCAAACGCTATCGTGCTAGATCAGAAAAATAAGTGGCTTTCTGGCTGAATATTGATTTCCATTGGCACGGCTTGCGGGTCAGCCTTAAGAGCAAACAGAATCGCGTTAGCTGCTGTTTCCGGCGTCAGCATTTTGGAGCGGTCTACTTTCAGACTGACATTGTCCCAGAAAGGAGAATCAACACCACCAAAGTAGAACAGCGTGAACTTGATGCCAAAGCGCTTCAGTTCGTCTGCCATGCACTTGCTGAAACCAACAACACCGAACTTGGAAGCGCAGTAAGCCGATGCCATTGCCATCGAGTGCTTACCCAAAATTCCGATAATATTGCAGATGTGACCGGACTTTTTATCCTTCATCACCTCAGCCGCCGCCTGACAGGTGTAGAAGCTACCCTTGAGATTCAGGTCGAGCATAGCATCCAGATCGGCTGGTTCAATTTTGTTGTACTGCTTCATCACCCCAGCACCCGCCGCATTCACCAAAACGTCAATTTGACCGAACTGGGTGGCAGCTTTTGACATGAGTGTCTCGACCTGAGAAGGGTCAGTGATGTCTGTAGGGACGCTTAAGACCTGAGTTATCCCTAGCTGAGATTCCAGTGCCGCCAAGCGGCTGCTATCCCTGGCTACCAATACCAAACTTGCTCCCTGTGCTGCCAGTTTGTGAGTCAAGGCAGAGCCAATGCCGCCCGTGGCTCCTATAACAACAACGACTTTGTCCTGCATTGGATTTACATTTCTTTACATCTTTCCCATAATACCGATTCATGGGCAGGAAAGACGACAAGCCAGAACGACATAAACGTGGCTGTAATTTTCTATCCAACTCTCAGGAAAGCATCCTTCCAGACAGTCGTGGCAGCTTGGTCAATTGCTAGAAATAGCGATCGCACTACATCTACTGTTTCCTTGTAGCGTTCAACTTTCCCAGATTCGTTGCAGATTTATGACAAATCCAGGCAAAACATCTTCTCCTGATAGAGTTAAGGGTGATTGTAAAACCTCAACGTCTTGCCCTTGACGGTAAATTTCGACTTGCCTAGTTTTACGATTAATTAACCAACCCAAACGCAGACCATTATCCAGGTATTCTTGCATTTTTTCCTGAGTCTTTTTTAGGCTATCAGTTGGGGAGAGTAACTCGATTAAAAAATCGGGACAAAGGGGAATAAATTTCTCTTTTTGTTCGGGCGTAAGGGCATCCCATCGTTCTTTTTTAACCCAAGCTACATCAGGAGCGCGATCGCCTCCTTTAGGTAAGCTAAATCCCCCATTAGAGTCAAACACTTCACCCAGTTGGGTTTGCTCGTTCCAAAGTCCCAGTTGTAAATTTAGGAGCGAGTTGCGCTTACTAGTTTCTCCCCCAGAAGGTGGCATAACGATTAGTTCTCCTTTAGCCGTGCGTTCTAATCTCACCTCTGGGTTTTCCTGACACAGTTGATAAAATTGCTCGTCGGTGAGTTGAATGATCGGATTGAGGTTTAAGGTTAGGGCAGTCATAAGGATTATACCGTTTCGCTCTATCCATGCAGAATAAGGGCACGATATTATCGTGCCCTTACAGTTTATCGAGTTAGGAACGAATTCTTATTTACCTTCGATCGCCAAAGAAACGCGATCGCCTCCAACATCTCGCATTTTCCCTAAAACTTGAACAACCTGTTCGTAAGCGAAGTTCTTATCTGCTTTTAAAACTACGGCCCCTTGTGGATTCTTCGACAGATAACTGAGCATTTGTTGAGCTAGTTCTGCTTCAGTCACTGGCTTGTCTCCCACTATTAACTGACGCTGCCCATCTAACCCCACAATTAAAGGC
>JALYGX010000507.1 GCA_030776905.1 Cyanobacteriota bacterium
TCAATGTCTTCTAATGTTACTCAGCAAGAAGCAGAATGCTTAAAAGTGATTGAAAGAGCCTTTAATCAAGCACCTGCATCCCTTCAGCATTTGAGAAAAACTAGCCTTGCCAACCTCTATAAGTATCTTATTTTTAAAGCACTTGAAGGTTCGCCAGAACCACGCCTAGGTTTAGTATCTGCTCGATTTCTCTGGCACATCATCCGCAACTACCCTGCTCTACTCCGAACGCGAGTTATCTGGAAAGTCGTCATGAAAATTTTGACGGTGGCTTTCCTTCCTCCTCAACAGGCTGAGATATTACTCACTAAAATGAAGGATTTTTTTAATATTAATGCTTTACACGTTCACATCGGAGTATAACCCTCCTAAGCTTAGAAAAATATTCTAATAAAGTTGAGCGACTATGCCATTAGTTTCTATAATTGTTCCGGTTTACAATGGCGAAACAACGATTCAAGAGACGATTGAATCTGTTTTAAACCAAACTTTCAGAGACTTTGAACTACTGATTATTAACGATGGATCTCAAGACGCTACATTAGAGGTGATTGACCGCATCCAAGACCCTCGTGTAAAAGTATTTTCTTATTCTAATTCTGGCGTATCTACCAGTCGGAACCGAGGAATTTCCCTGGCATCTGGCGAATATATTTCTTTTATAGATGCCGATGACCTCTGGACACCGGATAAACTAGAAGCCCAATTCAATGCACTGCAAGCTAATCCTGAAGCTGGTGTTGCTTATAGCTGGACTGATTATATCGATGAATCCGGTCAAGTTGTGCGGCAAGGCCCTCACTTCAACTGCAATGGGGATGCTTATGCCAAACTGTTATTGTCTGATTTTGTAGGAAGTGGTTCTAACCCTTTGATTCGTAAGCAGGCTTTCATTGAAGTTGGTGGCTTTGATGAGTCACTGAGTCTGGCGGCTGATTGGGATATGTGGCTGCGATTGGCGGCTCGTTATCAGTTTGTCGCCGTGCCATCCATTCACATTCTCTATCGACAAGTTGATGGCTCGATGTCTTCAAATGTCTGGAGGATGGAGGCAGAAAGCTTGCAAATCATTCAACGAGCTATAGCTCAGGCTCCTGAATCCATCCAACACCTGAAGCAAACTTGCATTGGTAATCGCTACAAGGGTCTTACTTGGAAAACCCTGGGAGAATCTCCAGAACGGCGTAAAGGTTTAATAGCCGCCAGATTTCTTTGGCTTGCCATCCGTAATGAACCTTCGTTACTGCGGAAGCGAATCATCTGGAAAGTTTTATTGAAAATTGCGATCGTGATTTTACTGCCTGCTCAACCCGCTCAAGCCTTGCTAACTAAAATGAAGCGACTCGCTAATCTTGAAGCTTTACTGGTTCATATCCAAACCGAACCTTTCTAAATTAGGAGTATTCTTCTAAGGACGTTGAGCTATATGCCTTTAATTTCAGTAATTATCCCAGTTTACAATGGTGAAAAAACGATTCAAGAGACGATTGAATCCGCCTTAAACCAAACGTTTCAAGATTTTGAATTAATTGTCATCAATGATGGTTCGCAAGACACGACATTGGAGATTCTTGAGGGCTTTCAAGATTCTCGAATCCATGTTTTTTCCTATTCTAATGCTGGTCAAGCTATCAGTCGTAACCGTGGATTCTCTCAGTCTGTAGGTGAATTTATTGCCTTTTTAGATGCTGATGACCTCTGGACACCGGATAAACTAGAAGCTCAATTGCAGGCGTTGCAAGCTAATCCTCAATCTGCTGTTGCCTATAGTTGGACGGATTATATTGATGAATTTGGTCAATTTTTACGTCGAGGCTCTCACATTAATGTTAGCGGAGATGTTTATAAGAACCTCTTGATGATTAATTTTTTGGAAAATGGCTCGAATCCCTTGATTCGTCGGCAGGCTTTAATCGAAGTTGGTGGCTTTGAAAAGGTACTTACTCCGGCTGAGGATTGGGATATGTGGCTGCGGCTGGCTGCGCGTTACCATTTTGTAGCCGTGCCATCTCCACAAATTTTATATCGAGTTTATGCTCATTCCAGTTCCTTCAATGTTTCTAAGCTGGAAGCTGGATGTTTGCAAGTGATTAACCGCGCTTTTGCTCAGGCTCCAGAAACGCTACAACCTCTAAAGCGGGACAGCCTTGCTAACCTCTACAAGTACCTGACTAGCAAAGCTCTTGAAGGACCTCCAGAACGACGCAGAAGTTTGGTAGCTGCCCAATTTCTTGGGCAGGCGATTAGAAACGATCCTTGGTTGCTGCGAGCTGGTGTCCTCTTAAAAGTGCTGTTTAAAATTGCTGTCAGCACCCTATTCCCGTCTCAATTAGCCCAGGTGTTGCTGACTAAAGTTGGAAAATTATCGGACATTAAAGCTTTACATGGATACCTGCGTTTAGATCCATCTTGAAGGTACGAGAAGTCGCCAAAGGGAGCAAGGGTGATATGCCACTAATATCTGTAATTATTCCAGTTTATAATGGCGAAAAAACGATAAAAGAGACGATTGAGTCTGTTTTAAAGCAAAGTTTTTCAGATTTCGAGATAATCGTCATCAATGATGGCTCTCAAGACTCAACATTAGACGTTGTTAACGGCATCTGTGACTCGCGGTTAAAGATTTTTTCCTATCCTAATGCTGGTGTATCGGCGGCGCGAAACCGAGGAATTGACCAGGCAGTGGGTGAGTATATTTCGTTCATTGATGCCGATGACCTTTGGACGGCGGATAAACTAGAAGCTCAGTTCAAGGCGCTACAAGTAAATCCCAAAGCTGGCGTCGCCTATAGCTGGACGAGTTGGATTGATGAATCCGGTCAATTTTTACGTGCAGGTAGTCACCTCAGCGTGCAGGGTGATGTTTACACAAAACTGTTGTTAAGGGATTTTGTGGAAAGTGGCTCAAACCCTTTAATTCGCAAGCAGGCTTTAGCTGAAGTGGGTGAGTTCGATTGCTCAGTGACTCCTGCTGAGGATTGGGATATGTGGCTGCGGTTGGCGGCTCGTTATGAGTTTGTCGCGGTGCCATCCCCACAAATTTTATATCGAATTTCTCCTAAGTCAGCCTCTTTTAATGTTTGGAAAATGGAGGCAGGAAGCTTGCGAGTGATTGAAAAAGCTTTCGCTCAGACGCCTGAATCTCTACAGCACCTGAAGCGGGAGACTCTTGGTAGCCGCTACAAGTACCTTACCTTTAAAGCAATTGAGGGACCTTTAGAACGCAAGAAAGGTTTAGCCGCCGCTAGATTTCTCTGGCAGACGGTGAGGCGCGATCGCTCTATGCTGATGCGATCACAAATTATGTTGATCGTGCTAGCCAAAATTGCCGCAGCTATCCTATTACCTCCTCAACTCACTCAGGCATTGCTCAAAACACTTAAGAACCGCTCTGGCTCTCGATCGCTAACTGAGGCAACCGAAACTAGACAAGCAAAGCAAGGTTAACGTCTAGAAAAGAACTCCAGCGATGCATCAAACCCATCTTGAAAGGGAAGAGACTTCTCAATGGCTAATTTTATTATCGTTATCGATCCAGATCCAGAACGGCGATCGCACTTCATTCAAACCATAGAACCGTTACTGCCACCCGTAGAAGGCTTAATCACCAATTCCTGCTCTACAGGTGACTTCCACGCTATCTGGGCGGCTATTCCTAATGCTCCTATCGGCTACGTTGCTGATGAAGAAGGAGCAGCCGTAATTTTGGGGGATGCCATTAAGTCAGGTGAAGCAACAAGAATTGACGCCCAACAATTGAGAATTATCTGGAAAGATTCTCTCAGTGCTGATATTCCTTGTTTTGATGGCTTTCACGTAGCAGTTGCCTATCGCCCCGATTTCGGTCTTACCGTGGGAGCCGATCTCCTGGGACTGTTCCCCGTGTACTACTATACTCATGGCAACATCATCCTCGTCGGCTCTAGTCCAGAACTTTTCCGGCACCATCCTCTGTTTAAAAGTGCCTTTAATCCGGCAGGACTAGTTGGCATTCTGCTAACTAATGGACTAATTGATGGTCAAACCCTATGGCAGAATGTCCGACGCCTCGATGCCGGACATGCGCTGATTTGGAGTGCGATCGCGGCTCCTTGCGAAGTTAAACAATATCAAATTCCCGGCTCGACACCCAATGAGCCTTATAAAGATTTTTCTTTTTCCGAGCATCTGGATATTATCGAGCAAGTCCTCGACCAGACTCTCAAAAGCCACGTACCGCCACAGGAGCGATGTAGCTTGCTTCTTTCCGGAGGGTTAGATTCTCGGATGCTAGCTGGCATCCTCCATCGGCAAAGAATTGACACCGTAGCCTTAACCTTGGGGAAACGTACTGATATAGAAATGCAATGTGCGATTCCCGTCGCTCGTACTCTTGGGTTAAAACACCACAAGGCAGAGATTCCCTTCGAGCAGTATCCTTTGTATGCTGACTCATTCATCAAATGGGAGCAGTTGGCAAGTGGTGGCAACGGCGTCATGCGTTGGGGAATGCACGCTCCTCTAAAACCTCTGGCTTCTAGGGTTGTGCCAGGGATTTCAATAGAGCTAGTGATTGGAGGCAAAGGAGCTTATACCCTTTCAACTAAAGAGCTATCATTCGAGACATTCTTTGCCCGTGGCGTTAATAGTTGGGGGTTTCCACCTCAATTGCTAGACAAACTGCTACGTAAGGAAGTGTTCGGCGACTTGGTTCAAGACACGTTAGCCCATATTAAGACAACTTACCAAAACTATTCTGATATCGAGTTTAGGCGTTCCTTGGGCTTTGACCTTTACCACCGACAACGATTTCATGTCGGTTCTATGGCTTGGCAAGTATGCTTTGGAGCGTGGCCAATTTTACCCATTCTCAGTCGGCAGCTACTAGAGACTACTGCGGCAATCCCTGTTGAATCGATCGCTCAACGACGATTGCAAAAAGAACTGCTTTGCCAGCGATTTCCCGAACTTGCTGCACTGCCGCTAGACCGCAATGATTACGACGTGGAGCCGCTAAAACCCAGCAAACGTCGTTCTTCCCTGGCTCGCCTATATCGCTTGCAGCGTCGATGGCGACAGTGGCAGCAGAAACTAGGATACGAGCAACGCTACTACTACCGAATTTACGACATCAATCACCCCGGATGGCAAGCGGTGCGGCGACAGGCAGAACCCTACCGTCCGCTGGTACGGCATCTTTTTGATGAAAAGGTTTTTGATTCCCTGCTACCGCCTCCTGATGTTCCCGTGCAGTTCAGGGGCGATCCAATTACTGAAGCATCTGGAATTAAGGCTTTGCTCGGCTTCTTACTCTGGTCAAAGGAAAATCTATAAATGCAACAAACTCATCTCTGGCCACAAGAAGCTGTTGAAGTCGATGGTTCCATCACTGTCGCCGTCACGATTGAGTATCCTAACGAACAGCCTCGCTCTCATTTGTGGTATCGCGTTCCCTCCGAGTTTGGTTCTCTGCTGAGTGATAGCTGCGATCCCTTTGTAGTGGCGATGATTCTGCCAGCGATGTTTCACTCCGCACCCTTAGTCGTTCATGGCACAGTTTCACCATCACTGCTACAGAATTTAGAAGAATTTCAAGCGGCTTGGGCTTGCTGGCGTCCGAATCTTTATAAAAAAATTGAGATTACCGCCGAAGTAGAGCAAGAAACACCAAAGCCTCCCTTAGAAGCGGCGATCGCAGCTTTTTCCGGTGGCGTTGACAGTTGTTTTACAGCGTTCCGCCACCACGCCAGTCCCAGTCGCAGATTTCAACACAATTTACAAGCTGGCTTAATGGTTCATGGTTTTGATATTCCCCTAGAAGACCAGCAGGCATTTGACGGGGCAGCTCAAAAGTCAAAGGCAATTCTCACCAGCTTAGGGATAAAATTCATTCCCATCACCACCAACTATCGACAGGTTGAGCAAAAGCTAAATTGGGTAGATGCCTATGGGCCGGCAGTTGCTTCGAGTTTAATGTTGTTCCAAAACGGCTATACCATTGGTCTGATTGCTAGCGCGTTTTCTTATCACAATCTGCTTTTGCCTCGTGGCTCAAATCCAATCACAGACCCGTTCCTGTCAAGTAAGGCATTTCAGCTCGTTCATGATGGTGCTGGGTATACTCGCCTAGAAAAAATTCGAGAAATTGCCCATTGGCAAGAAGCTAGACAAAACCTGAGAGTCTGCTGGCAAGGTGCCCAAAAAGACCGCAATTGTGGGCAGTGCGAGAAGTGCATTCGGACGATTCTAGGGTTTCGGGTTTTGGGTCTTGGCTTACCGTCTTGTTTTGAGCAAGATGTGACAGATCAACAAATTTTAGGAATCCGGGGATTAACTGAGATTCAGAGGTATGACCTAGAGCTGATATTGGAGGCGGCTAAAGGTTCGGTTTCGGGTTCCTGGGTTACAGCGCTAGAACAGTGTATTTCTCGCAACCGACAGGAGGGGGCAAAGCTGGATAAATGGGCGGCATTGAAACAAAGTTTACCGCCATCCCTACGCAAGCCGTTGCGCTCGCTGCGATCGCGCCTATCCTTTAAATGAGTTAAAAGAGAGTTGGGAAATCCGCAGAGGAAGACTTACCCTGGTTCTAGTAGGGAAATCCGAATCATGCCTAGGGTGGAATCCGAGGAACAAAACCCAGCGCGATCGCACAAAATCAGTGTTAAAGACCTTCTTAATGATTGAGTAATACCCATGACGATGCTAGAACAGGGCAATATCACTATTCATACTGAGAATATCTTTCCCATCATCAAGAAGTCCCTCTACACCGACCACGAAATCTTCTTGCGGGAACTGATTTCCAACTCCGTGGATGCCATCCAAAAATTGAAGATGGTCTCGTATGCTGGGGAAGTTGATGGAGAATTGGACGCCCCGGAAATTCAAATCAGCATTGATAAAGACAAAAAAACTCTCTCCATCTCCGATAACGGTATCGGCATGACCGCCGATGAAGTGAAAAAATACATTAACCAAGTCGCCTTCTCTAGCGCCGAAGAATTTGTCCAGAAATACCAAAAAGACGCGAATCAACAGATTATCGGTCACTTCGGTCTAGGCTTCTACTCCTCCTTTATGGTGGCAAGTAAGGTGGAAATCGATACCCTTTCTTATAAAGCCGGAGCCTCAGCCGTTCACTGGTCGTGTGACGGTTCCCCAGCCTTTCAGCTAGAAGATTCCACCCGTACTACTCGCGGTACTACTGTCACTCTCACCCTCCAAGAGGAAGAACAGGAATACCTGGAACCGCTGCGGATACGCCAGCTTGTCAAAGCTTACTGCGATTTCATGCCTGTCCCCATCAAGCTGGATGGCGAGCAAGTTAACAAGCAACGGGCACTGTGGAAGGAATCGCCCCAAAACCTGACCAAAGAAGATTATCTAGACTTCTATCGCTATCTTTACCCCTTCCAGGATGAGCCTCTGCTGTGGGTGCATCTGAACACTGACTATCCCTTCCTGCTCAACGGCATTCTCTACTTCCCTAAGCTACAGCCTGATGTCGATGTAACGAAGGGTAACATCAAATTGTTCTGCAATCAGGTATTTGTCAGCGACCACTGCGAAGAAGTCATTCCCAAATTTCTGATGCCGCTCCGGGGTGTAATTGATAGCGCTGATATTCCGCTAAACGTCTCTCGTAGTGCCCTAACTAACGATCGCACAGTGCGGCGCATTGCTGACTTCATTGCCAAAAAAGTAGGCGATCGCCTAAAATCCCTCTACAACGAAGACCGCAATGAATACATCCGCTCCTGGCAAGATGTAGGCACTTTCGTCAAGTTCGGCTCCCTCAACGACGAAAAATTCAAAAAGCAAGTCGAAGAAATCATCATCTACCGCACTACCTATGAAGGAGGTAGTAGCGCCAGCGCCTCGCCTGCGCAAACATCTGAAACCCCAGCCGTACAGGTGCAGGCAGAAGAGGGAGACGCTTGGCAAGAGGTAACGTCTACCGCACCCAGCACTCCGCCGTCCGCCAGCACTCCCCCTTACACCACCCTTAAGGAGTATCTGGAGCGCAATAAAGAACGCCACGAAAACCGCATCTTTTATTGCACGGATGAAGCCTCACAAGCAACCTATGTAGAACTGCACAAAAAGCAAGGCTTGGAAGTCCTGTATATGGACTCCTTCATTGACAGCCACTTCATCAGCTTCTTGGAGCGCGAGTATTCTGATGTCAAGTTCTCGCGGGTGGACTCCGACTTAGATAACACCTTAATCGACCAAGATAAGGCACAAGAAATTGTTGACCCCAAGACCAACAAAACCCGCAGCGAACTGGTTAAAGAGCTATTTGAGAAATCCCTCAATAAGCCCAAAGTCACTATCCGCACTGAGGCGCTGAAGTCGGATGACCCGCAAGGAACTCCACCTGCAATGGTGTTATTGCCAGAAGCGCTACGCCGTCTCCAGGAGATGACAGCACTGATGCAGCAGCAGTCTGCTCAGTTCCCTGAAGAACATACATTAGTGGTAAATACAGCCCACCCACTGATTCAAAACCTCACTGAACTCAGTCAGGGCAGTATTGTTCAGACTGGTGGTCAGTCGCCTTCGGGTGAGCTGGCTAACCTGATTTGTCAGCACGTCTACGACCTGGCACTGATGGCTCAGAAAGGCTTCGATGCTGAAGGGATGAAGTCATTCGTAGAGCGCTCGAATCAGGTACTTACGCGGCTGACCGGACGTTAATTTGGGATAGGGGGCTATTGACAAATGGTGTCCTTACCCCATTGTTACTTGGTTAACCTCTCCTAGAGACGATCCCCCCTAGCCCCCCTTCAAAAGGGGGGGAATTCAGTCAAAGTCCCCCTTTTTAAGGGGGATTTAGGGGGATCTCAACCGACACAAACGGAGCAAATAAAGTTTGCAAACACGTTCTAACCCCCCTTCAAAAGCGGGATTTAGGGGGATCGAGCCTTTCGGCTTTTCAAAGCTGTGTGTACACGGTAGCCGACAAGGAGAGGGAACGGTTTCTAAGATGGGTTGTGCGATCACGTAATACGCAAGTGTTGTAGGGGCGGGTTAAATCAGCTTGTCTGCCGTCAAGCCAAAGATATCGGTAAACCCGCCCGACTAGGCAATAACGATGCCAACGGACTTGAAGCCCGGAGGTTAAAGATATGATGGATTACGGACTACTATCTAAAGGTTTACTATGTCACGCAAATGTCAGCTAACTGGCAAAAAGGCAAACAACGCCTATGCGATTTCCCACTCGCACCGCCGTACTAAGAAGCTACAGGAAGCTAACCTACAATGGAAGCGAGTTTGGTGGGCACAAGGCAAGCGTTGGGTGAAGTTGCAGCTTTCCACTAAAGCCATCAAGACTCTAGAGAAGAATGGTCTGCAAGCAATGGCGAAGGAAGCAGGAATTGACCTCAATCGCTTCTAGGCGAAAAGACACGGTGGGTTACCCTAGTTGCTAACCCACCCTAGGAAATCTCAATTTTCTCTGTTCGGTGGTTATACCAATTTCCATGCGTTAAATTTGGAGTAGGGGCGTACAGCCGTGTACCCCTATAAAGTTTGTATTTAGTGCGGTCACCTCAAGAATTGCTATTACGCTTATGGCTAACGAACTCTACATAAAGACACGGTAGGTTAGCTCTACTCGTAACCCATCCTACGAAATCTCGCTACTTGGGGATTTCTAAGAAATAAATTATCCAATCCTGTGGGACAGGCGTGAGCGTTGGGGCACGTAGCTTACTACAATGCCTGCGACTAAATCCGGGCGGGCAAGATGCCCACCCTACAAGGAACAACTGGTTATTTTTTTATTGGGAAGTCCCTTTGTACTCCCAAGTCCGCATTGATATTTTTCTAGGATGATAAGTTTTTTTAGTCAACTGGGTAGTATAGGTGCAGTTACCTTACTAAAAATTTTTTCATTCAGTAGTGTTGGGTCGTTCTAGGTGTGAATCAGGCGCAGTCTGACTCGTTACCAAGTTCTTAGCACTGGGGTGTTTCTCTTAAATTTCAAGAATATTCAACGCTTGACAGGAAGTCACCATGTCAACTCGCAGAAAACCAAGTAATTTTATTGTCCGGCATCTCCTAAAACCATTGTGGCGATCATTCAATGTTCTCGCGAAAACAATCGTTAACTGGGTTTTGCGAAGTTTTTTGGTAAGCAAACGCCGCAAGCGCTTCAGTCAAGCGGGTTTTGTGCTGCCAACGGTAATCATGGTGATCTTGGTTGTAACCTTGCTCACTACAGCCATTTTGATTCGGTCGTTTGACCGCACGAAAAATGCGAGTAACTATCGGGTAGATCAAGCTGTTTTCAACGCGGCGGCACCAGCACTCGACCGTGCTAGGGCAAAGTTAAACCAGTTATTTTCTCCTGAAGAGAACCGCCTGCAAGGTAATACCCCCCCAGAAACTAATATTGCTGACGTTCTTTCACAGGCTGGATATACCTTTGGCGATGAAACTCAGCTAAAGCTGGTGGCTGACT
>JALYGX010000508.1 GCA_030776905.1 Cyanobacteriota bacterium
GGTCTGGGGGGTTAGGTTTTTTGGCGGCGAACTAATCTGCTCCCCAGTTTTCCCTCGCAACATCAGCCAATCTGGAGGGACTTCTAGCGGATTTTGGCAAATCACCGGCAACCAACTGGCACAGGGAAATTCCTGCTCTAGACCTTGCAATCGTTCTCGCGCTTGCCGTTGTGCCAGGTAAAGAGAATCGCCATTAGCGAAGGCGTTGAGAAAGTAATTCAAAAATTCCTGTGCTACCTTATCCGGTACTGGCTCCCGCATCACAATCATTTGTGGGATGTGCAGCTGCTCTAACTCATGGGCTAAGCCCAAGCCGTCACAAGAGTTAAAAATTGCTAGCTGTAACCCTTGAGCGATCGCTTTCTTGAGTCCATACTTGAGTTCATTCAGCGATAGGCTATCAGTTTGGTTAATGTAAATCCGACCCGTCTGTCCAAAAGTCTTGCTATGTCCGGCAAAAAACAGAATGTCCCAGGGTTGCTCCCAGAGTTTGTCGTTGAGTGAGTAGCGCTCCGGCTCTACCAAAAACTCTACTTCCGCGTCGGGTAATGCCTCTAGTTTCCTGCGGTCTACGTCAATGTCAATGCCGTCACTATTGCCTAAAATCGCTAGGATTCTGACTTTTTCTTTGAGGGTTGCTACCTGCGATTTTATGGAGGGTTCAAACTCTACCGCACTCAAGGCGATTTCTGCTTTTGGATAACGCTCAAAAAAATCCCACTCCTGCCAGGGAAGCTTAAGCAAGTGCTTATCTTCTGTACGAATTAAAAACCGAATCGCTTCGTCTCGGTTGAATTCTTCTCGTAATCTTCGGTCAATGCCTCGAAAGGCTTCAGAGTCCAGCCATGCTCTCAAGCGCTCGCGCAGCTCAATAGCTGATTCCTTACATTCGGCAATTTGCTTATTAAGCGAACCTTTGTAGATAATTTTTTGGGGCTTGATGCGCCTTGGCGATACCAAAGAGCCATAGTTCTCCTCCCAATGGTGTTGTAAGTGGGTGGCTAGAGCAGGATTTGCCGGCAAGTAGCCCTTGATTTTTTTCGGGTGGAGACTACCCTCTAAGTGCATCTCCAAGCTGGCTCGAAACCCCAGAGTCGGCAAATCACCCTCTAGTTCAAGCACAACTAACTTATCCATCAGTCACCCCCTGTTCGCTTCTCCTTAGATTGAGTACTAAGCTTTTTTCCTTAGTCCTCAGTCATTCGTCCACAAGCCAACGACCAATGACCCACTAAATGAGAAACTTTTCCGTGATGCTTACTTCACCTAAAGTGACTTTAACAGTAAAACTCTCCCCGGCTTCACCGCTAAACTGAAATTCAATACTCTCACTGTTTCCTGCTTCCGCTTGCAGTACCGATTTTCCTTGCTCATCGAGTACCATTAGCTGTAAATCCGATGGCAGATAAGGTTGACCGCCTAGGGGACACACCTCCACGGAGATGTCCGATTGGGCTGATAGAGTTGGCGTCAGTCCCACGAAGACAGCCACTTGCTCACTCCCCCCAAGCCGTTCTAAATCGAGCCGCTTGCCTCGTTTGACACCATTGACGAGAATTTCCGGTGTACTGACTTTGACAGGGGACGAACCTCTGGTATTAAACGCGAGTTCAGCTTGGGGTGGTGCGAAAATCGCCTCTACTGTCTCCCAACCCACCTCAAAGATATTGTGCAGCCACTGGCTTAGGTTCACCCGCTCTTCAATCGGTGGCGATTGCTTGAATTGGCTCAAGTATCCCGACAACTCTTCGACCGAGCGCAACTCACTAAGGGCTAACTCTTGGGTGGATACCGTTTCGGCAAATCCCAGCAGCGTTGCTTCCCTCAACGATTCATCCAACTGCACCGCCACATAACCAATCCGCTCTTCCCAAACCTCTTGTGGAACATAAACCACTTCGGCATCTGGCAATACAGGTCTACACTCTAACTTCCCGTAATTCTTCACCTCCAAATCAGCAACATCCAGGAAGGTCTGCATAATTGAATCCCAGCTATCACTCTTTTGCCAGTCCGTTTCAAATCCCTGGCACTGCAAGTAATAATTAACCGCATACACCGCCAATGTATTGAGATAAACCTGTTCAGCTTTCTGGAGATTCGATTGGTGTTGGCAGAACTTCTCCGCTAGCTGATGTGCGGGTCTTAAAAGCGAAACTGTAAAATTTGATGCTTCTTTCGTGTGAATTGTCATTTTTATTTACCATTGTCAATCAGACTGTTCCTGTACATATCTCCGAATTTCCGGTGCCAATTCTCTCAGGCGACGTTGAAAAAAATTATTGAGAGCTGGAATACCAATCCCGAAAAATTCAGACATCTCTTTCCAGGTTTTGCCATCGAGTCGAGCTAAAGCTAGAGCCTGAAACGTCGCTTGCGGATGCTCCCTGATATGCTTCTGGCACAGCCTGCCGGGGTCAGATTCGATATATTGCCTCACTGTTTCAGATAAGAAAGGTTTTTCTTCCGGTTGAGCAATGTCCTCTAGTGTCCTGGATTCACCAGTTATTTGATGTAATCTCGATGGCAAGGAGAGGGATTGTTTAGACATCTCAAACAGTAATAAGTCTCCCCGTGTCGGATTCTGAGCAATTAACTGGGATAACACTAATAAGACTATTAGAATAAAAGTAACATTCCGGTTCAAAGAGGTATCGGGAATTAATCTTTTAATTTTCAGAGTCAACCAAAATTTGACATCCGCTTTATTGGTTTTTCTGATTATAGTTTTTAGCTGATACTTTTTACGAATAATTCTCCCTTGTATAGATTGAACGAATGGGTCTTTATATTCTTGCCTAATTTCTCGTGAAATCATATCTAACCGAAAATTTACCCAAGCCATAAAATTTCCCTGGCTAGGATTGTAGGCCTTGAGATTTTGGCAGACCCACAACAAGGTTCTCGTTACAGCATCTTCATAGACATCAGCAGAAAATTGACGTTGACGTGACAGCTTACCCGATAGCCGAATCGCATTAAGCAATTCTCTCGAAGCATACTGCCACTGTTGAGTCTGAGGTTTGTGTTGTTGAGCTTCTAGAGCTAGCCGAGTCAGGCTATTGTTGTCCAGTACTTTTTGGAAAGCACTATCCCGCAGTCCATTCACCCAGTCTCTAACAGGAGTGCGGCGTGGATTATAACTGTGAATATTCTGGGCAACATAGAGCTGAAGTTGCTGTTGTACTGCCTGAAAAATATCGAGATAAATACCAGACAAAGATTGCCCTTTAGATGGGCGACAAATTTGCCGCGAGTACAGCATTTGCTTAACCAGCTTTATTAAAGCTTCTTGATGCTCCTGAGTATCGCATGGGTACTGTTGCACCTGCAACACTAACTGTTTGAGTAGCTCATCCATGAAAACCAATCAGTAATTTCAACTTGTTTACTAATCTTCTTAATTTTTCAGCTTTTATTCAAGTTGTTACAAAACTTAACTTGAAAGAAAAAAGTAGCTATGGCGAATTGAAAAATGAAGGTGAGCGCCTTCTCATACTTCATAATGAATGTAGCAGTAATAGGTCGCTGGTGAAATT
>JALYGX010000509.1 GCA_030776905.1 Cyanobacteriota bacterium
GATGGAGCCAAGGGAGAGCAGCTGTTGGCGCTCCTTCTCTAATTATTCTAGTTGCCGATAGCAAGTTTTGAGGGCAGCATCTAGATACTGTTGCAGGTCTTCCATTTGGGAGATGGTTAGCTTCCTAAGAAGGGGGAGAAGCTCTGTTGGGACTTTATTGCTCGTGGCAGGTTCTAGTACTTTGTTCTCTTCCAATCCTTGCTGACTTACTAGAACTTCTGTTTGGTCAGTCGGTTGAGGTTGACGGTCGGTCTCCTGAGAATTAGAGGCAGAGCTGACTAGAACCGTAAGCTGGTCAGCTTTTGGAAGTTCTAGTAAATTGTTGCTTTTAGAAGATGCATGGTTTACTAGAACGGCGCTAGGGTGATCTTTAGAAAGTTCTAGTAGATTTCTGTTCTCAGAAGGGGTTGCAGCTACTAAAACCTGGCGGTGAGACCCTTCAGGGAGTTCTAGTAAATTTCTGTTCTCAAAACCGATATCGATTACTAGAACCCCGGCACTGGCTTGGGAAGCTTCGATTGAATTACTCATCAAACATTTCCCGACTTCAAAAAATCACTGGCTGTGGGCGCTCCGCCGTCCAGCATTACCTTTAAAATGTTTTAGGCGTCAAACAATGTATTTAACTACCAAAATACTCTAAAATACTAAAATTGTTTGACTCGTCAAACAATATTGTTTTGTGGAAAAAACAGCCGGAAGCTTGTCTTCCACCTAGAGGGGATAGTCATAAAAGTAGATGATAAGATTGACAGTAGATAAGGGTTTCATCGGCTTTTATATCTCAAAAGCAATGCTCACGTTATGAATTCCAGGTTTGACAGGTTAGTTGCCCTATTAGAAGAGCTGCAAGGAGATTTAAGCAAACGCAAGTTAGCCAAGCAACTAGGCGTTAGTCCCTCCTCAGTTCATTTCTGGGTGACTCGTATGTCTTGACCTGAACCCAGTAGCCTCAGAAAGCTGGCTAAGATGAAGGGTTGTACGATGGGGGAACTTCAGGCTTATCTGGAAGGAGAACATCTAGAAGGAGAGCAGCTTGAGCAATCCCTTACTGTTCAGCAGCTTTTGGCAGAGGTGCGATCGCTTCCCTTTGAGGCGGCGGCTAAAGTGGCTAAAGTGGCTTTAGAAACAATGGAAGCCAAGGGTTCTCAAGTCTGATCGCCTGTCGGGCGTACAACTTAAGACGGCGATACCAAATCACACAATATGCGCTAGTAGTTAGAGCGATGGCTCAAGCCTCTGCGATCGCTGTCGCTCAATTCGTCAGATGGTAAAAGGGTATTACTTAAAACTTAAACGCTCAAGCACATTGAGTTTCTTTGTTATGTTTAGTACGACAGGCTTCCCTCTAGTTAGTTGACTCTTTCCTTCTCGATCCGCCCCTGAAAGGACGAGTTTAATGTAAGCTGATTGGTCTTTTGGTGCGGCTCTCTAACTTCATCCAAAAAACCCCCACTTCTATCAATTTTGACAACTCGTGCTTGATAATTTTTATCTAATTCCGGTATGAAGACTGTTACTTGGCTATCTATAGATATTTGTGCTGCTTGATCTTGTGTTAGATAAGCCTCAACTGTGGGTTCTGCAAGCTCAGGCTGTTTCTATAAATCGTTTATACCGATAAAACAGTATATACAGTTTTGACTCTTTTCCGTTTAGGACTTTTCTGCTGGTCATCCTGTTTTCACCTTTTCCAAGCGCTCCATCACCTGAAACAGTTCCTCATCAGACAAACACTCAAGAATGTGCAGCCCAGCACGAAAGACCCAGAAAAAACTCTTTCTTACATTCCCTTAAATTTTAGCCCATTCTTTCCACTCGCGATAAGAAGGAGACAAACAACCAGCCGTCCTAGCAAAGATTTTCTTTTGCCTAGCTAATTCGAGTATATAGTGGACACCTCTACGCACATCCCGATGAAAATTAGTATCAAAAGAAATTTTATTATTAAAGGGAACTTGCTTACGCTTTGCGTAGATTTCAACGGCTCGACCTTGATTTTTTTGATTGTATCTTAGCTTGATTTCCTTAACGGTTTCCCAAAGGATATAAGTTTTCCATAAAACTCCTCGCATAACAATACAATCCGTTGTTACTACTATCGTGGTATTAATAGTATTGAGAATTATCCAGAAGAAGCTCGAAATAAATAGGAGTATAAATAGGAGAAGCCCAGGAGATAAATAGGAATCAACTTTAAAGAAACAAGTATATAATCCATTTAAGACAGTATGTAGCCATAAGATTTCTATAGAGATAGAAATAACCTGTAGGATTTTATGTGGTTTGACAATTACTAAAGTTTCCGGGTTGTCTGTGGTCATTTTTGTTCTAGGCTGAAATGAATAAGCTCTGCTAGTAAGGTGGGCATTGCCACCCTACCTTTTATGACGCCTTGCGGTCAAGAAATTGCACTCATTCTACTCCTCGCCATCGGGTGCGATCTGCTGTAAGGAGCAGCGCAACGCTCTCGCTTGGAGCTGGATAGAAATCTTGGAGAAGTCAAAGATTTTGAGACGCGAGCGCTCGGAAGGCAGCAGTTAGTACCGATAATAGTCACACTCCCAACGAGAGCCATCGCTCTTATGAGAGTTAGAGTGTACGTCAACGCTCCTTACTCATCTCCCGGCAACTCACCAAACTGTTCTTGATAACGCGCTAACAGTTCCTCCGGCGTTAAAATCCGATTTCCTCTCTGGTCAAACCAATACAAACACTCGCGCTGTAATCCTCGATAACTACCAATTCCTAACCCAATTTCCGGCATCCAAAATGGCTCACCAATTTGACGTTGATAACTGCCTTTGACTAACTGATAAACCTCAAATGGTTCCTGTTGGTCTCTGCGCCAAAAATCCGGGTTATAAATGACGTAATATAAAACCCCTAATTTGGCATAAATTAATAGTTTTTCGTCATACTCTCCCCCTGGGGTTTGGGAGACTATTTCTAAAACAAAAATGGGAATGATATCATTTTCTTCCCACACCACGTAACTTTTGCGTAACTGATTTCCTCGGACGCGCTCAACGCCTAAACTCAAGAAACCATCCGGCACAATAGGAACTCTGGGATTGATTCCAGTAGTATGGTAAATTCCCATATTGACCCCAAGAAACCAATCAAAGCGCTGACCCCAAATGAAACCGAGAATCAACCCTAATAAATTGGTAACGAGAGTATGAAGTTCATTATCCACAGGCAACCCATCAGAGTCAGGCAATTCATCGCTCGTTGGTAAGCGGAGCTTGGGGTCAAATTGTACCATACCAATATCCCTCTCAACTCTGGTTTTATCTTATAACTAAAAGCCACATAGCTATTAGATCTGGAGGCTATCTATTGCCCTAAATTTCTATTCTTAAGCTGTCTTGTAGATAGGCTCAATTACCCCTTCAGTTTCTTCATCATTGCTGCTTCATCCCAGTAAGACGATACCTTTTGAATCTTGCCGATGTCATTAATCTCAAAGACACTGATTCCCTCAGATGTGGCATGGCGACCGTTTTTTGCAACTACCTGCATCGTCCACTTGACGGCTGCCCCACTCTTCACAAAGAAAATGTCGTCTTTTGACAGTTCCATCTTTTCAAAGAAGTTAGACAATATTTTGAAAAACTGCTCAGAAGTGTTGTACACAAGCCTTGGCGGATCTCCAACTGGGTCATGGATGACGGCATCTTCAGAAAAAATCTCTAACCAGCCCAATGCATTCATAGCTGCCATGTTGTCAAAGTAAATGGTTAGCAACGCTGCAATTTCTTCTGTTGACACTTTGTTTTTCTCCACGCTTGTGTTTCAGTAGGTTACCAATTTGAGACTAGTGCAGCTTGGCGGAAATAAGTGACCAGCTAAAATTTCTCGCTTGTCCCCCTTGTCTATGGGAGGTGGTCACAAACTTCTGCCGCCCTGCACTACGTTAGTCTCCAGGTTCCAGTCCCAAGTCCCTAGCCCTGCGGCATTAAGAGCCAATCGCCGCTGCAACTCGCTCTCACGCCATGCTATCTCAGCCTGAAAGCGTTCCGTAATATCTTCTGCAAAGCCGACCCGCCGATAGACCTGTCCGGTTTCGTCCTTAACCGAAAAGGTGCGATCGATAATATCCTGATTATCTTCCCACTTCCTGTTGCTATCTAATGCTCATTATTCGCGTAACGACCTCTTCAGGATTGGCAACTTAAAACTGGAGGTTCAAGTTGTAGTGCTTGTAGTGCTTTATAAGCCAATTCTCCAATTTGCTTATGGGCAGCAGTCGTTGGATGGAGATTATCCCAAAACACAAACTGGTCTTGCTTACTTTGATCACCGAAAACACAAGTCAGATTGTTGATGCAAGCATCGGTCACATTTGTGAAGCCGTATTGGTCTGGATTTGATCTAATGTCGCTGAATAGGGAATTCACATCAACTAGGTTGATGTTGAGATCGGAACCTGGAGTACTGCTTAATGCATTGATGGTTGCAGTTAGCTCCGTATTATGGAGGCTGGTCAATGTATTCAGACTACCGGAAATTGGTGTCTTGTTCGTCAGTGGCAGTTCTCCTAAATCTGGCAAGTTTACCACTAAGAAATTTTTGGCCCCAACAGCTACAAGTGTATTCAAGGCGAACGATAAATTACCTATTGTTGTCTCTGGCGTGTTAAATGGTGTAAAAGTAGTGCTTTGGGTAGGTAGATAATCATTAGCACCAGCCCATAGAACATAAAGCGTATCCGGGTTAGCCGATTGATTAGCTGGTACGAGCTGTGTAAACAAACCAACTTGCTGCTGCAATCCTAGCAAATTGGGATCGATCGTGTTATCTAGTCCTGTAGTCGCTCCTCCAAACGCAAAATTTATGCCTTGGCTTGGGGGAATCCCTAAACCGAGTGCAGTAACGGGAGTTGGGTTTAACTTTAGATCTTCTGCAAGATAGTCCACCCAGTTTGGACCATTAGAAAAACGTCCATTAAAGTAGGGTTCTGGAGGCAACCCAGTTCCTGTAGCTTGAAGCGAAGCATTGAAAACATTGCCCGTATCAGAGAGGCTGTCACCAAAGACATACATTTGAGTAAAAGTCGCCGCCGAAGCTTTAAGTGGTGACAGGAAAGAGAACAGGACAAATCCTGTAGTTAAGATTTGTTTTTTCATAGTAGTTTTACACTTTAGTTGTGTTTATGAATATCGACTCTGGCAGATATAGCGGTTCGTGCAACCGTTCAGTGCTCCAACCTTTTCTCAGTATTGTGCCTAACTTATGCACCCGTAGAGATATTTACTTATTCCTTACAGTATCTTTACTTATTCTTCACAGTATCTTCATGAATGACAACCTTAGTACTCATAGCCAATCAAGCTATTGATTTACAACGCCTTTTTGAAATTACTGATTAGGAGTCGAAAGGGCTTTCAGCGGCTGCACTTCCGGGCTGGCTGCAAGTGGAAATTGATTAGTGAGTCGCTCTTTCAAACATAACTGTAGTCACGTAATTTATCACCGCGCAAATAGCAATTGCTGTGGCGTGATTAGCCGTCGAAGTTGAAGTAAGAAACTGTAGTTCTTTGGGTAGGGTCATGCCTGAGAAGAGCAAATCCTTAAGGTGACTTGGGGAACAGATTCTCAAGCCAAGTTGGACGATTTTTAAACTTATCTCGGCACCCTCTGTTGAGGTCGTCAAAAATCTTTGATGTGACTTTTAGTGGGAAGAGTTGTTGGCGTTCTTAACAAGACAAGTCTCACTTGTTGCTGTAGCTAATTACCGTGTTGAACCACAACCCAAACAGCGCAGACAAATAGAGGAAACTGGCACAAGTATGGCAATCTCAACCAGTAATTGGAATGGTAAAGGGGCTAGGGCAAATCCCCATACTAGAAAAATCGCTCCAGCTACCATAACGGCAATGCGATTAATATCATCTTTTGTCCTCAGAGCCATTGCAAAAGTTCCTAATCCAACGGCAAGTAAGACAAAGCCAGCCATATGCATATTTATCATTCAGTTAGTAGGGCTAAATATAGC
>JALYGX010000510.1 GCA_030776905.1 Cyanobacteriota bacterium
TGGCTAGTCTGATTTTGCGTTTAGCCGTCATCCTGAGTATTCTGCTGATTATTATGGCACTGACGGGAAGCCGCCTCGCCTTTCCCCCGACGCTGCTTTTCCCTTTGCTGACAGTCTTACTGGGAGCCTATGGTCTAGCGTTTATCATGGGTTCTTTGGCGCTGTTACTTAAACGGGTTCAGCAGCTATTGGGTATCTTCCAGTTTGCCTTGTTGTTTTTAATGGCAACTCCCACAGAAACTTGGACAGGTTCGCTACAGCTAGTCAGATGGCTGTTGCCCATGACAGGAGGTGCAGGGTTATTGCGCGATTTGATGGCACGGGGTGAGGCTTTGAATTTTGCTCAATTGAGTTGGGCGTTGCTGAACGGAGTGGGATATTTCACGGTAGGCTTGCTAATTTTCCGTTTTGCTGAACGCGAGGCAAAACGGCGAGGGATGCTTGGGGGATATTAAGGGAAATGCGATCGCAAAGCCCGATACATTGCAATCCAGAAAATAAAAAACCAGCCATTTGTCGTGACTGGTAAAGCTTACTGTGTTGGGGGGAGAAAACCTGGTATCGAGACAATGGAACTCTGTTAGAAGCAGAACTGTGACCCAAAAAGCTGATGGATGGCTAGGTCATGCTGCTCATGTAAATAAATGTAACATTAGCCTCGCTAATTTTGCAACATTTTGTTGCTTCATCTTGACAACAGCAGGCATCTTCTAAGTAAAAGACCGAGTTCTGAAGTTAAGCTTGCCAAATTTGATAGGCTCCCCAGACAGCCGCCGCTAGAGCAAGCATTGTGAGCCAGAAGGGATAGTTTGCTTGTATCGCTTTGTCCCCTTGGCTGCGGAGAGTTTCAATGTCGATCCAGGGAGTAACGCCCCGACGCAACCAGCCAGTAACTGTCACTTGCCGATCAACCAAATCGCGGGGACGAGGGGACTGCGGTAGGAGGTTACCGAGGGGTCCTAGATAAGAGGAAAAGTGGAGTCTGATCAAACCCGTTGAGGTTTGTAAGATTAAATCCTGTCCTAAGCTGTTGAGTAAGCCACGCCGTCCTAAGAGTTTGCCGCTTAACTGGATAGGCTGACTATCCGCAGGAACGGTTGCTGGATTGGTCAGCAAGTCTCCTAAGTTGGGTTCAGGTCGTGCTGTGGAAGGTTTGATATCGGGAAAATAGCGATTAATCCAGAGAAATATACTCAAGCTAAAGGCGATGAGGATGCACCCATCCAGAAAAGGATTCGCGTTGTGCATCCAGATGACTTGCCAAATGTTTAACTGGTCACCGATTTGCCCGATCGCCCAGAGGATACCCCTCAGCATAATGCCTAATAGCAGTCCATAAAAGACAGCGCTGTGCAGCAGAGGTAGTGCTTTGTAGCTGTTGAATAGTTTAGACAGCCGTGCCGCGTTATTGCGAAGTGGGGGAGCGAGGGCAGGCAAATCTAGCTCCGTGTCAAGCTTCCACAACTGGGCATAGCGGGCAAGCATCGCCAAGCGTTCGCCAATCAGAGGGTGGGAAGCGGTAACGATTAACCAGTCACGATACAGGTTAGTGCAATCCCAGCCCAAAACGGCTTCAAAGGGAGTTTGGGGAGAGCAACTGCTTAAGGCGATCGCTTGTCGGTATCCTACTGGCAGCAACAGATCGAAGCTTTCCAAAAGACTGCTAGTGACGCGCGAACTTTGAATGTCTTCGGTAATCCCCAGGGCGATTTTTAATAAAGCGCGAGTCATGCCATTGGGATTTCCGGTCGTGTCTACGGCAAGGCGATCGCTATAGTAAACCCTAGCTCTGGAAAACCACAGCAACGGTAACCGGAATAGCCAGTAAGTGCCGTAACTCAAACAGGCAACTATACCGATAATGCTCAGGAGAATGGGCGTGAGAAATCGCCGATACGCCCTCAATCGGCGTTCTATGAAACCGGGTAACTGCTCCCCCCACTGAGCAACTTGCCAATAAACGATGTAAGGTAGCTGGAGAATGAATACGCCCAAAGACATTAAGACAAAATCCCAGTGGATAATATGTCCTAGTTGAGCGGCGTAGAGCGTAGCAATTTCATCATCTGCCAGTTGTTGTAATAATCCATCACTGACAACAATCCTGGCAGTTCGAGGAAGGTTGCCATACGTTAGGACAACTGGCGCGTCAGTGGATAAAATGCCCAGCTTAGGCACGGGAATGCGTCGTTGGCGGCAAAGACGTTGCACCACCTGCTCCGCCTCTGGACTGCGGGAAGCTAGCTGCGTTAGAGGTAGAGAGTTAAGACCATACAACCGCTTCAACAACGCATCGAGTAACCAGGGACACAGGATAAGCGAGAGTAGTAGAAAGATTCCCACGGCTAGTGTGGGGTCGCGATAGAACAGCTGAATGGGTTGTACAAAGGGCAACTCCACCAGGATGTTATTGATTGTTCCCAGGACAAATCGCAGAAAAAAGTGCAGCACCCAAAATAACGCAATCGCGCTGACAATTTCCACGAACCACAGGCGTATGAACTTAAGCCGCTTAAGAGGACTCCAGTTCTGAGCGCGTCCGCTGTTGCGCCATTGGGGACGGGGGGTAAAGAGTGAGGGGTGAGGGGTAGGGGCTGGCGAGTAGCGAGAGGGAAGTCGGGAGGCGGCTTCAGTACTAGATTCTGACTTGACTTGAGGCTTTTTGGCGGAGGATGCTTCTCTTGGGGCGGTGCCTCGGTGCCCCTCCTGAGTTGGGGAGTTAGAAAACAAACGCTTAGTGGAACTCACCAATCGCTGTTTGATTGTAGAGGGTGTCCCTCTTCTAGGTGTTTTAGGTTTGGCGGATGTCTGGTCAAATGCTACAAACCCTGTGGAGCTATTTGTCGCTGGGTTAGCACTAGCACCATCAAACGCAGCAAATCCAGTGGCATCTGACGTTGATGGGTTTTCACTAACTGCATAGTCAGCAATTAAGTGAGGTAAGGTATTCGCTGACCAATCTCTGATGTGGGGTTCTGCATCTTGAGTGAGTTGTTGGCACAGCGCGATCGCTTTTTCCAGATCGCCGCTTCTCTGGTAAGCCGTCACCAGTTCTTGCGAAGCCTGTGAAACGATGGTTTCGTCCAACTCTGTCTCGCGCACACCTTGCAGGTGAGCGATCGCAACAGAGTAATTTCCCTGGTTCAGGGCAGCGAGACCAGCATCAAGCGACGGATTGGGAATAGATGCCATAAACTTCTTTGACTCACTCTGTTCCTTAAGATACCCTTGCGACGGCAATCTTCTATCAAAAATTTGCTAAATGTGTCTGACGTGAAACTCCAGACGCATGGTTCATTGCGTTCTTCGATGAACATAATAATCTTGTGTCAAGGTTCTTTAAGTTAGACATTCGACAGACGCCAACTGAGACATCGGCATTCAATACTGAAAAGAGAAGCAGGGTGCTTGCGTATCGAGGGATGCCAGAAATGAATATTCCAGTTATTTTTAAACCATTGGTAGAGGTTTTTCAAGCGATAGACGGTCAGGGACAACTTTGGTCACCGTCTGGACAATTTTTGGGTCTGCTTTTTTCTAACTCAAATGACCCTAACTCAATTATTAATACCCAAGGTTCTTATGGCAGTCCCTTTTCTTTGAAGAGCATCCACAATCCGCAGGGTCTGTACGGGGGTTCAGCGGGAATGTACAGCCCCTTTAACCTTAACTGTCTTAACCCGCCTATCATTTTATATCAACGACAGCCAATACTAGTTGTTACGAGTAATCTCAACGTGTTTACGAATGGCTTGAAAAGTGTAGACCCCTATTTAATGCTTACGATTTACGAAGAACTCGGCAACACTAGTTCTAAACCTGTTGCCATGCCATCACAGTCAGCCAACAAATCCCAGCGTCCCAACCCTCAAGTCCTGAAGGATATGTTAGCTCTAGTCTGATTGGGGAAAGAGCGATCACTTTTCTCCTGCATCAATTGAGGAGGCTGGAAGCGTTTGCATGGTTGTATTGACCCTATAGGAAAGAGCGATCGCATTTTCTTTTGTTCACCAGTCCAGCTCTAGGCCCTTCATTTACAAGCGTGGCAAAATCTCTGGTAACATCTGACCCGGAACTTTAGACAAAGCGAGATTCTGTCCAGTAATGCCACATTCCTGGTAAAAAGCGCGAATGGTTTTAACAATGTAGTTCAGGGTGGTTTGGTAGGAATCCGGTTGACCCGCAACACCGTTACAAGCTTGTAAATGCTGGTTTAGGGCAGCTTCCAGATGAGCCGATTTAGATTCTTGGGATAAGGAGAAGTGCGCCTCGGTGGCTAACTGATAATGCGCCAGTCCCAGATTGTTGTGGGTAGCGAAGACATCGAAGTTTACAGGTATGGGTAGCACGTTCTGGGAAAGTTGTGGAACGAGAGCGAAGGGCTGACGCCCCGCTAGAGCTAAGGCTTGTTCATAAGCCACAATACATTTATTTAAGTAGTCTGCCCGTTGCTCTGGCTCATCTGGAAATCGGTCGGCTAGATGCCAATAAGCCGTTCCCAAATTATTCTGCGTAGCCGCACAAGCGGCAGGGGCAACCTCCGCTGTTCGATAGGTTAGAGCATCTTGATAAGCTGTTGTAGCAAGTTCTAACCAAGTTTCTGGTTGTTCGTACTGGGCGAGATTCCAGTAGGCAGTACCCAGGTTATTTTGAATCATCGCCCAACTCATCGGATCGGATTTAGTGTCGTAATAGGTGAGGGCTTCGGCGTAAGATGCGATCGCAGCTCGTAAATTCTGAACTGATGATTGATGTTGAGCTAAATTCCAGTAAGCTGTCCCTAAATTGTTCTGCGTGGAGGCGTACTTAAGGGGTTCGCTTTCAGCACGGCGATAGCACAAGGCTTCTTCATAAGCGCGAATCGACTGTTCCAGACTATCGGCTGGCTCTTTGTAACGAGCTAAATCTCCGTAAGCGGCTCCCAGATTGTTCTGAATCATTGCGTAGGTTTGGGGCACTTCTTCGGCAGTTAGGTTTGTTAAAGCAAGCTGGTAGGCTTGAATCCCTTTCTCTAGATAGGAGAGTGTATGCTCGGTACTACCAGGACAACGAGATAGCATCCAGTAGAGATTGCCAACATCATTAAGGATGTCTGATACTTGGGGTGAGCTATTTTCTAGCCATTGCAACGCCTGCTCGTAAGCCTGAATTGCTACGCTTAAGTTTTCCTCAGAGGCGTCCCCTTGCTCGATGATGTGGCGATAGTAATTGCCTAGGTTTAAATAGGCGTCAGCGGGCGATTGCTGCTGTGATGTGAGGGGTTGTTGTGTCTGCGGGGATTGAGCCGCTTCCTTCGACTGAGGATTTAGGGTTTGGGATTCATATTTACTAATTAGCTCATCAATCTGAGCTGCTTCTGATTCTTGACCCGTATCACCCAGTCTAAAATCAGCTAACGTTTTTTTATCGTTAGTTCCTGGCGAGGCTGTTGTGCTTTTATGAGTCGGTGTTCCGGTAGGAGGGGGATGATTTTCTGCTTTATTACTTGATTGTGGGTTGTCCTCATCGATTTTACCCAGCTTGACCAAGTCCTGAGTCAGCAGCGATCGCAAGTCTTCTTGGAAAGAACCCCTTGCTGCCTCTAACGGCACTACAGCAGGGGAAGCTTCTGGCTTAGACGCACCAACTGGAGGCAGTGGTGTTGGCTCTCCTTCAAACTCAAAGACACCAGTATGCCATTGCCAAAATTCTGGCACGGATTGCTGAATGGTATAAAACCAAGGGCGTGGCAACCACAGAAGCAACGTTGATTCCAGACGCGACAGATTGCGCTCAATTGCCTGTAAGCGCCTCAGAAATAATCGTTGTGCCGCTGGTGGTTGCCGTGTTAATCGCTCTACACCCAGAATCTGAAATCCGGGTACTGGTGCAGAACTTCCGGATTGACGATTTTGAGCTAACCATTGAGCAATTTGCGCCAAAGGATTGGGGTCGCTCAAGTTTAACTTCAGGCTCACCAATTTTGGGTAGCCTTGAGCATCCGTTGATACTTTTGCTCCAGTTGTGCCCAACTCGGCGTGCAATTTACCTGCCAAACGATTGCGCAAGCTCAAGTCATCGCATACCGCCACAAAAAGTTGGCGACGCAGACCTAGAGTTAAAGCAAGTTTCAAGCGCTGATAGGTTTGCCGATTCCAGCTCGAAACTTTATGGGAGGCAGTATCCGTTACGGTCATGCTGGTAGGAAGGAGGGGCACAGGCGCTTTTAGTGGAACTTCTTCAAGCCGTGAAGAAGTTAGGGGAGTCACCCACTGGGTATCTATAACACTCTTCCTACCATTGTTGCCTAAGTCAGGATTGCTCAGGTTATAAGTGCTGAGTCAAAAACTCCTTCCTCAACTCATTACACTGGTAACTTTCCCCTAACTAGTATTCAGCACGCGCAAAGCGCCGCTACGCTAGCAGCACTTCCAAGATGCTTCCTAAGCCTCTACCTCAACAGGCTCTGGTGCTTCTGCTTTGGGCACTTCCTGCGTTAAGGTCAGGTAGCGAATCACTTCCTCACTGAGGCGCATTGCCCTCTCTACGACAGCGACATGAGCGCCTGGGGCTTTGTAGTTCATCTGGATATAAATGCCTTCGCGTTGCCGCTGAATTTCGTAGGCTAGACGACGCCTGCCTCGATGTTGAATCTCAATGTCCTCTGCCCCTTGTTCGCGCAGAAGGTTTTCGTATTTAGCGATCGCTTGGTCTACCTGCTCTTCTCCCAAATCGGGACGCAGGATGTACATCATTTCGTAATTATTGGTCACGGGTGGTTAATCTCCTTGTGGACAACTTGGCCTCTTTGCCTCAGATGAATAGCACCTACTCAAGGGTTCTCTTCAACCAATGCTCCAGAAGCAAGGAATTAAAATCTTACTATTTTCTGCTATTAATTCTAGCTAGCTGCCAGGATGAAAAGGTCAATCTACATCTCGTAAACCCCTGAACAGCTTTCGCTCTCGTCAGCAAGGAATATCTAACGTTATGGCGCAGCGCTACGTTCGAGTCAAAAGTGATAAAGGACAAACATACTACGGTTTGTTACAACTGACGCGCAATATTCAAGTCCTCGATGCACCACCTTGGTTGCAGGGGCAACCTACCGATTTAGAGTTGGAACCAGGTACTTATGACTTCCTTGCTCCCTGTGCTCCTACAAAAATCGTTGCTGTGGGCAAGAACTACCGCGATCATGCGGCAGAAATGGGTACGCCAGTCCCCAAAGAACCGTTGCTTTTCCTCAAACCTCCGACTGCTATCACGGCTATCGGTCGAGAAATCCTCTTGCCTCCTCAGTCGCAACGAGTAGACTATGAGGGAGAGTTAGCACTAGTGATTGGCGAGGCTTGTGTAGACTGTACGCCAGAGCAAGCTCAGAGTAAAATTTGGGGCTACACGATCGCTAATGATGTCACTGCCCGCGATTTGCAAAAGCAGGATGGTCAATGGGCTAGAGCCAAGGGATTTAATACGTTTTGTCCCCTAGGGCCTTGGATTGTTCGAGAAGTTAGTCCTGGGGCACGGTTACAGACTTTTTTGAATGATGACCCTAAGCCCGTGCAATCGGCGTTAATCAATCAAATGGTATTTCCACCTGAATTTTTAGTTTCTTACATTTCTCAGGTGATGACGCTTTTACCAGGAGACGTTGTCCTTACCGGAACACCTGAAGGAGTTGGAGCTATGCAAATTGGCGATCGCGTTCGCATTGAAATTGAGGGCATTGGTCATCTGGAAAATACCGTTGCTGCTCGCTCTGCTCCGATTAAAAATGTGAACTTAAAACTTGACAATCACGACTAACCGCTAGACGCGAACAGCTAATCGTTGAAAACGACCCTAACGCACTTGCAGGTAAGATGCCTCGGAGATGCCAGGAATTTCTGCATACTGTCCAGTTATTGACTGAACAATCGAATAAAAACTAGCCGCTAGCGTTCCTAGAAAGATGATGTTAAATAACGTTTCTGTAAGCAAATTCGCGCCTAGGAGCGGACCCAAAATCTGAAAAGCTAGACCAACCAGAGCCAGAATAATTCCAATTAGAATAGCTTGCATCACGTTGAAACGAATAAAGTGGGCGATTTTTTCGTTTCTCACCACCGCTAAGTACAGGACAAAGAAAATTATCAAACTGGCAAAGTTCAACCGATAGATTGCCAGCAATGGTTGTAGCGGCAGATAAATTAAGCCGAAGACAGGAAACTGTCTTATAAGAAACTGACCAAACGGGAATACATCCAGCAAGGGAAGTAAATAAGAAAGGGAAGCAAAAATTCGGTCTCGTACTGTCGTTGACCCACGCCAAGCCATCGTCGGTTCTCCTTGTGGATGTTACTCGATGATTTTTCCTTACTATGTTTAGGATAGCGCAGCCGAAGAGTCTGTCTTAACGGCTCGGCAAGTCTAATTTTTGCTTAACTATAGGTTGAGCAATGACCGATGAAGAGTAAAACCCTAATTCCCTAAATTCAGACTATTCGACGTTAGCAACACGGAAGCCCATCTCACACTCATACTGGTCGGGTTGATTGGCGGTAAACTTGCGAATTGCGTGACCGCAGCCAAGTTTACCTTGACGCCAGCGAGGTTGACCGCTTTTGTCAGCCAGTAAACAACCTTGACAAACTTGAGAAGGGGAAAGTATTTGCTCGTCTGTAAGAATGACTAACATTTTATGCCTCCGGTCATTCCTTAATCCCTGTGGATCTATTTTAATTTAGGTCTTGTCAGGAAGCTGTACTTTAACATACAGCTTAACGTCTAAGCGGCCGCGAAATAGCGCTTGCGGACTCACAAAAAAGAGAATGAAAAGGGAGAGTAGAGAGTAGGGGAAGAATTCTCTGTTCCAGAAACGGGTTGGGTTGAAAATGGCGGTTTACCTGACTCCCCACTCTTGATTTCCAGTCGGGTTGCAAACAGCGTTAAGATCGATGGTTCAACAGAAGGTATTGGCTCAGGTACAAAGCGCGATCGCTTTGGCGTTAGCACCGACCTGAGCAACAAAGCCGATAGTGAAGCGCATCTCTAGGGATTGACTTAAGTGACTCAAACTGACTTAGATTTTCTCGCTCAAACCGATCCAGCCGTAGCCGAATGTCTCAGCCAAGAACTCCAGCGCCAGCGCGACCATTTAGAACTCATTGCTAGTGAAAACTTCACCTCACCAGCGGTGTTAGCAGCTCAAGGCTCAGTGCTGACGAATAAGTATGCCGAGGGGTTGCCAGGGAAGCGCTACTACGGCGGCTGTGAGTTCATCGACAACGTTGAGCGATTGGCAATTGACCGCGCCAAACAGCTATTTGGAGCCGCCCATGCTAACGTGCAGCCTCATTCCGGTGCTCAGGCGAACTTCGCCGTATTCCTGTCGCTCTTGGAGCCAGGTGACACGATTATGGGCATGGATTTATCTCATGGGGGACACCTCACCCACGGTTCGCCAGTTAATGTATCAGGCAAGTGGTTCAAGGTTTGTCACTACGGCGTCAGTCAGGAAACCGAGCAGCTAGATTACGACAAAATTCGGGAACTTGCTATCAAAGAGCGTCCCAAGCTGCTGATTTGTGGCTATTCTGCCTATCCTCGGATCATCGACTTTGAAAAATTCAGAAGTATTGCTGATGAAGTTGGGGCTTACCTGCTAGCTGATATTGCCCATATTGCAGGTTTAGTTGCCACAGGACATCATCCCAGCCCAATTGCCCACTGTCATGTGGTTACGACGACCACCCACAAGACGCTACGCGGTCCCAGAGGTGGCTTAATTCTTACCAATAATGCTGAATTGGGTAAGAAGTTCGACAAAGCCGTTTTCCCTGGCACTCAAGGCGGTCCCTTGGAACACGTTATTGCAGGTAAGGCAGTTGCCTTTGGTGAAGCGCTCAAACCCGGATTTAAAGAGTATTCAGCTCATGTGATTGAAAATGCCAAAGCTTTAGCTACCCAGTTGCAAAAGCGGGGTTTCAAGCTGGTTTCGGATGGTACGGATAATCATTTAATCCTCGTGGACTTGCGTTCTATTGGCATGACGGGCAAACGTGCCGACCAATTGGTGAGCGGTGTTAACATTACGGCTAACAAAAATACCGTGCCGTTTGACCCAGAATCGCCCTTTGTCACCAGTGGCTTGCGGTTGGGTTCGCCAGCGATGACCACACGGGGGATGGGAACAGCGGAATTCATAGAGATTGCTGACATTCTTGCCGATCGCTTGACTCATCCAGACGACGAAACCGTAGCCACGGAATGTCACCGTCGGGTTGCCCAATTGTGCGATCGCTTCCCCTTGTATCCTCATTTAAGGATTCCTGTACCCACTCTTGTGTAAGTAACGCCAGAAAAACCTGACTCCTAGAGATCTGAAAACGGCTCTAGGTAAGGGTACTGCCAGTAATGTTGGGAAGTGCTAGGATTCAGGCGAATCCTCTAACCTCTAGATCACTAGAAACATGGACCCAATAGCACTTCTCACCATTGTTGGGGGCATAATCGATATGATTGCAGGCACAGTGCAAGTGCTTGACTATGTAGAAAAGCGACGTGATAAGCACTTAAAGATTGAACTACTACAAGACGAAAAGCCAACTCAGAAAAATCTAGGAACTTCTCCGATTCCTGACAAACCGGAAGTCGTGATGCCTGGGTTGCAGCCGAGTGTAGATGCCAAGCTGCGTCAAGATTGGGGAGAAGCGTTTGATGTGTCAGTTTTCTACGGACGTACTGAAGAACTAGACACCTTAGAGCAGTGGATAGTACGCGATCGCTGCCGATTGGTTGCACTCTTGGGTATGGGGGGAATTGGCAAGACTTCTCTATCTATCAAGCTGGCACAAAAGATTCAAGCTCAGTTTGACTATGTTATCTGGCGAAGTCTCACTAATGCCCCACTGCTCAAAGATATCTTGGCAGACATGATTAAATTCCTCAGGACTTACGCAAAGACGCTAGATATAGAGTAGAAGTCACACAAGTTGCATAGGAATAGAGGGATGTTTGAGTTCCTCACTCAAATAATCAGAAAGCCATTGATGTTTCAATTGATAAATGGTT
>JALYGX010000511.1 GCA_030776905.1 Cyanobacteriota bacterium
TAATTATACTGATTGCGATCGCATCCTTACCTCATCCAAAATGCGATCGCACCACCAGTCGTATTTATTCGCCTTCCTGTTGTTCTAAAATCGCTTCAATATCCCGTGCGGCATGGAGAATTCGCACGATTTCAATGTAGTCATCAAAAGATAAATAAAAAATCAGATGCTTCTCAAATCCCTTAACTGACCACTTCCGCAAGTCCTCTAAACGGGGATTAGTTACTGGATAAGGGCGACCTATCCCCGACATTTGGGCTAATTTCGCAAACGTCTGACGTACTGTGTTAAAAAATCGCAATGCTGCATCCGAGTTGTTCTGGGCAATGTAAGCAAAGTGTTCGTCTATATCTTGGCTTGCCCTTGGCGTGATGACAATGCGTTTGGTCATTCCTGTGTCTGTTGAAGTCCTTGCATTAACTGAATGCGTTTTTGCTCCCACCAATCATCGGTTACTTCTATGGGTTCGCCACTATCCAAACCTTCCAGTAATAATGCCTCAACTCGTGCAGCTTCGGCTTGTTCTTGGAGAATCAGGTGCAGGATGTATTCCGACGCATTGCTGTAACCTCCCTTAGCGACTTGTTGCTCGACAAACGATTGAATTGTCTCAGGAAGCGAAATATTCAGCGAGGTCATAACTCTTTAACCGATTCCGGTTGTCTTTAGTCAACTTGTTTAACTTTTAGCTTACTCTCTATAGCTTGTTGGCTAAGGTTATTCTATTGGGTGCGATCGCAGGCATCTCATGGAGAGTCACCCTATCATTTGTTATGCCTCAAGCACAGCTTATTAACTGTTGCTATAAAGAAATATGTTTGTAGAAGAGATTCCGTACAATCTTGATTTGCTCTGTAAACCATATTAGTAGTTCTGAATTTTCTTCCTCCAACTTTGACCGTTCTTCTCCAATTGGCAGATATGAGCTTTCAAGTCTTTTATTATTGGAATACAACTTAGCACCATTGTTATAAAGGCTGATTTTTAAACTCTCCATCAAGCATGGTTACCATTAAATTTTCCATGCTTTCTGCCCATTTATCCCAATTCAAGCACATCTCATATTTCTGTCTAGAGGTAAATACTAACTGCTCATAACCAGTTCTATCAGAGAAAATTTTCGTTATTAAATTAGCATAATCCTTTTCGCTTGCGGAAAGCGGCAACATATAACCGTTTTCCCCATTTTTAACAATAGTAGGTATCCCTCCAATTTCTGTAGTTATTACGGGCAAACCAAAAGCGTTTGCATCACAAATCACCATTGGTGAACAATCAGCACGAGTAGGAAGAATAAAAAAGTGTGACTGCAAAAATAGTTGATCGAGTTGCTCTCTCTGATGAGGAACATTCTTATTCAGATAGGGAATGTAGGTCAATTTTCCATGTTTAATCTCAGCGGGTGGTGAATCCCCAACGACAACTAACTCCGTGTCAATTCCCATTTCAAGCAGAGTAATAAGCGTTTTAAAGGCTATCTCGCCACCTTTTCTATGCCAATTGGTTCCTACGAATAATAAACGACAAGGCAAGCTTGGCTCTTTTGATAAAACATCCTTAGCTAAGGGAGGAAAATCTATATTCGCACCCAGAGGAATTATTTTAATCTTTTCAGCTTTTGCATGATAATCAAAGATAGCTGAATTAGCAGCCCAGTCCGAAGTATATATTAATTTACTGGCTTTCGATATGGCTGTTAATTCTTGTTTATGATTCCATTCGACTTCTTGCGGTTCTAGATCGGATTGATAATAATGCTCATAATATAATTTAAAAGTTGTATCTGTTAAGTAAATAATGGGTACAGAGGTTTCAAAAAACATCAATTCTCTCGAAGCAACAGGTGCAAAAATTAAGTCGCATGGCGTCTTCAAAAGTTTATATTGAGCTTTATGAGCAAAGTTTTTACAGGCTTCAATATAACGAGAAGAGTCACTTGTGGCAGGAGGGGCATTTTTCCAGGCACGGTTCAGGATACTCCGCAATAGAGAAGGCTTTTTCGGCTCTCCTAAGTCGATAATTTCGATGTTTTCTCTTTTTCTTAACGATTTTTGCATATGATAATGGACACCTGACCAAGCTGTTTTATCTAAATAATTTTGAGAAGATAGATAACCCACTCTTAAGCAGTTCATAATACACCCCTATATACTTTGTAGATGAGTTACAGAATAGATAATTGGCAAAGGTTGCCATATCATATCCCATGTCGATATCCAATTCAGTCCCCGATAGTACCAGCGCGGTGATATCCCGTCCCCAACTGGTGTATTGATTTATCCTTACCCTCAATGCCATCTGAAGAGGAACACTCTGAGGAGGGCTACCTGGTAAGAAAATTTAATGAAAGTTATAGATTGATGCTATAACCCTGGCTTGGTCAGCCTCAGTCAGATCATTGTAAAACGGCAGGCGGAGCAAGCGATCGCTTACATCTTCAGTCACCGGACAATCTCCTTCCTTACCCCCAAACCGCCGTCCCATATCCGACAAGTGCAATGGCAGATAGTGAAAAACGCTGGCAATGCCGTGAGCCTTCAAGTGGGCAATCAAAGCTTGGCGTTTAGAGAGTGAAGGCATGAGCAGGTAGAACATATGGTACGCCTGTTCGCAGTGCCTAGGCACAATCGGCAACCGAATGTCATGCTCTTGACTCCAATACTGAAGATGGTTGTAGTAATACTCCCATATCTGCCGTCGCTTGGCTTGAATCTGTTCGCGGGCTTCTAGTTGCGCATACAAGAATGCAGCGAGCATATCGGATGGGAGATAACTAGAACCCAAGTCTACCCAAGTGTACTTATCCACCTGACCGCGAAAGAAGCGACTGCGGTTGGTTCCTTTCTCGCGGATAATCTCAGCCCGTTCGATATACTGGAGGTCGTTGATCACTAGCGCCCCTCCCTCACCGCAGCTAAAATTTTTGGTTTCGTGAAAACTTTGGGTAGCAAGACTCCCAAAGGTTCCCAAGTACTCTCCTTTGTATTTGCCAAACAGTCCATGAGCGTTGTCCTCGACAACATCTACACCGTGACGTTTAGCAATCTTCATAATTGCTTCCATCTCGCACCCGATCCCGGCGTAGTGGACAGGGACGATTACTTTGGTCAAGGGTGCAATCAGTTGTTCCAGTTTTGCCTCATCTAAGTTGAGTGTATCCGGGCGGATGTCGATGAAAACTGGGCAAGCGCCGCGTAGCACAAAGGCATTGATTGTAGTGACAAAGGTGAAAGATGGAACAATGACTTCATCTCCTGGTTGGATGTCCAATAGCAGTGCTGCCATTTCCAGGGCGTGGGTGCAAGAAGTAGTAAGCAAAGCTTTAGGAATCGAGAGTGCCTGTTCTAGTAGAGCATGGCATTTCCGCGTAAAGGAGCCATCACCGCAAAGATGCTTATTCTCGATGGCTTGTCGAATATACTCAAATTCTTTGCCGACTGTAAAAGGGCGATTAAAGGGTATAGGCTGCAAAAGTCACCTCGGAGTAGGAACTAGACCAGCTCGGCAGAAGTAACCCACCAGCCTAGAAAGAGGTAAAAACTGGGGTAAACTGCCAATAGCCAAATCATCAAGCATGTGAGTAAGTTGACAACTTAAGTCTAGGCCCAGTCCGTTCTCGACTTTATTGACTATTACAACCGCATGTTTGCTCAACCCTTTCAATGGAAGTTTGAGGGCTTCCCAGATGAAGTCTAGGCTGGTGGGTTATTTTTGCCGAGCTGGTCTAGGTAAGGACAGATATCAACCATCTTCTTCTATTAGCTTAATCACTTCCCTAACTTTCATGCTGAACCTCTACCACCATTGCACCCTCTCATCCTGTCCAAACGCGATGCGTCACTCTAGCAAAAAAGCCGTAAACAGTTTGCCTACATAGGCTCCTCCTCATGGAGGATGACTAAGTGTTCTGGAAGTGGCAAGTTATCTTGCTAGTGATTGAGATTTAGTTTTGAAAACAGTTGAGTTCTTATCTTACCTTCGTGGCTTAGACATTCAAGTGTTTGTTGAGGGAGAGCGACTGCGTTGCAATGCCCCTGAAGGAACTCTAACACCAGAACTACGTGCAGAAATACAAGAGCGCAAAGCAGAAATTCTTTCATTTCTTATAGCAGCTAATCGTACTACCAACAACACGTCTAGACCTCTCTTACCTATCTCACGGAACGGAACCCTGCCCCTCTCGTTTGCTCAACAACGGCTGTGGTTTCTCGACCAGTTAGTACCCGATAATGCTTTCTACAACACTCCAGCAGCATTACGTGTGGTGGGTTCGCTCAATTTAGCGGCGCTGGAACAAACTTTCAATGAAATAGTGCGCCGTCACGAAGCTTTACGGACTACTTTTGTCACGGTGGAAGGACAACCCGTTCAGGCGATCGCATCCGCCTTAACCATACCCTTGCCAGTCATCGATCTGCGAGAGTTGCCAAAAGCCGAACGAGAGAATGAAGCGCGACGGCTAACCACCCAAGAGGCTCAACGCCCTTTCGATTTATCCAAGCATCCATTGCTGCGAGTAACATTACTACGGCTGGATGAGACAGAGTATGTGCTATTGCTGATTCTGCATCACATTGTCTCCGATGGCTGGTCTATGGGAGTGCTGATTCGGGAGATAGCCGCACTCTACACCGCCGTTGCTTCTTGTAAAGACGCGCAATTGCACTTCTCTAC
>JALYGX010000512.1 GCA_030776905.1 Cyanobacteriota bacterium
CTGTAGGCAGAATCATAATTCAGAAAAATAGCATTTTCTAGAGACTTTGATTGAGTTCGTTACGTACTCGCCTTCGTGGCATCTCTTGCCAAGGAAGACAAGGGAGAAGAGTTTTAACATTTCCCCCTCAAATCTACCTTGACGCTCTACTAATGCGATCGCTGTTGCTAACTGCCAGATTTTGTAGCTTCGTGCTAAATCTAGAGTGCTGACTTGGTTAGAGTAAGACACAGGACTCATGACTTAGGACTAATTTGTAGGTACTTACGGCTTGCTATTGAAGTTGACCGCTAACACTTACACTGACTGCGGCGGCGTAGCTATTTTGCTTTGAGCGGTCGGAGTTTCCTCAACATCTGCCTCTTCCTGCACTCGCTGTAGTTTAGCTCCTAACTGCCGTAGCTTGCCTTCCAGATTGTCGTAACCCCGGTCTAAATGATGCAGTCCCTGAATGGTCGTTTTCCCCTCTGCCGCCAATGCCGCCAGCACTAGCGCCGCAGATGCCCGTAAGTCCGTGGCTACCACTGGTGCCCCCGATAGCAGGGGGACTCCTCGGATAATCGCATTGTTACCTTTGACACGAATATCTGCACCCATGCGATTCAACTCCGCAACGTGACGCAGTCGGTTTTCAAATACCGTTTCGGTAATGACGCTATCCCCTTCGCTTCGCGCTAGCAATGCCATGAACTGCGCCTGCATATCCGTAGGAAACCCTGGATAAGGCAAGGTTTCAATATCGGTTGCTCTTAGTCTACCGGGAAGGAGGCGCAGGCCGTCAGCTCCTTCTGCAACCACTTGGGCACCAATTTCTCGCAGCTTGGCAATGGCAGAGGTGAGATGCTCTGGTACGACAGGAGAGAGAGAGATTTCAGAGTGGGTAATGGCTCCAGCTACTAAGAAAGTCCCTGCCTCAATTCGGTCAGGAATGATCGAGTAATCCACTGAATGCAAGCTAGGAACGCCGGAAATAACAATTGTATTGCTGCCAGCACCACGAATCTTCGCTCCCATCGCTATACAGAAGTTTGCCAAATCTACAACTTCTGGCTCTTGGGCAGCATTTTCAATGGTTGTTTCCCCTTCTGCCAAAGTTGCAGCCATCATCAGGGTTTCTGTAGCTCCCACACTGGGGCAGTCGAGGTAAATTTTTGCGCCCTTTAACTTTTTGCTACCACTCCCACTGACATAGGCGTGAACCATTCCATGATCGATATGTACCTCGGCTCCCAGCGCTTGTAGACCCCGGACATGGAGGTCTACGGGTCTAGCACCAATGGCACAGCCACCAGGTAGGGGTACTCGTGCGACTCCCAGCCGCGCTAGCACGGGACCAATGACAAAAAAACTGGCTCGCAGCTGGCTGACTAATTCGTAGGGCGCTCTTGACTGTTCGAGATGACGGGCATCGATGTCTAAAGTGTCGCCATTACGTTCTAGCTTCACGCCTAAAGCCGAGAGAATCTGGCCCATTCGCATAATGTCTACGAGAGAGGGCACGTTGCGCAGTCGGCAATCTTGGGGACAAAGTAAAGCCCCCGCCATAATGGCTAAAGCAGAGTTTTTGGCTCCACTAATTTTGACGTGTCCCTGTAGGGAAGCTCTGCCCCAAATCTGTAGGACTGACTTGTCTTCTTCGGGCAGAGAGTGGCTATCTGTCAGGCTCAGAGAGTGATTGATGGGTCTATCCTCCAGAATCAGCGGAATACGCAAGCAATTTTAAAATTTGGTTCTGATTCTACCTGAAAGATTGCAAATGTCTAGATTTTTAACATCCTCCCACCGTCAATAATAGTTTTGTGTTTGGCCTCAAACACTTTACCCGGCTAACTTAAAGGCATTTACCTGAGTTTTGGAAATTCATTAGTTGACGAATGTCACAGATTGTTGCATGATAATAGACTGCAAAGGAAACTGTTAAAGTTCGCGGAACTGGCGGAATTGGTAGACGCGCTAGATTCAGGTTCTAGTGTTCGCAAGGACTTCCGGGTTCAAGTCCCGGGTTCCGCATTGCTTAGAGGCTAGAAGTTAGACGTGAGGACTAGGGAGTAGGGAAAGATAAAAAAAGGGATGGAATTACAAATTCAAAGAGTTTACTCCTTTGCCATTAACCCCTTATTTTCTCGAACCCCAGTCTCTAGCCCTTAGCCCATAAAATGCTCACAAGTACTCAGAATCCTCTGGTAAAGGAAATTAGGAAGCTGCACCAAGCGAAGGGGCGACGGGAACAGCAACTATTTTTGCTGGAGGGAACGCACCTTTTGGAGGAAGCTTGTGCAGTCGATTACCCATTGGTAACTGTTTGTTGTACGCCAGAATGGCAGGAGCGTCATCAGGACCTTTGGCAGGATGCTGTTGCCAGGTGTCAAAGGGCAGAAGTGGTGAGTCAGGAGGTGCTGAAGGCGATCGCTACTACAGTTCAACCGGATGGCGTTGTGGCGACAGCAGAGCGACGGCTGACACCTGACTCAGAGAATTCAGCAAAATCGCCCCTACTCGCATCTATCGGTCTAGCTTTGGAAACGCTGCAAGATCCAGGTAATCTAGGAACCATCATCCGCACCGCAGCGGCGGCTGGTGCTGAACGCTTGTGGCTGACTACAGACAGTGTGGATTTAGATAATCCGAAGGTGTTGCGTTCATCGGCAGGTCAGTGGTTCCGGCTGCCAATGGCAGTCAGTCACGATCTGAAAGACGTTGTTTATCAGTGTCAAGCTCAAGGGATACAGATAGTAGCAACAGTACCCAAGGCGGCTTTGAGTTACTGGGATATCGATTTACGCCGTCCTACCCTGATTTTGCTAGGCAATGAGGCGGCTGGACTTAGTCCTGACTTGGTCGTTAGCGCTGATAAGCAAGTGCAAATTCCGCTCATGCCAGGAGTGGAGTCGTTAAATGTGGCGATCGCTGCGGCTTTAATGTTGTATGAAGCTCAACGTCAACGCCTAGAGGGGAGGGAATAGAGGCTTGTTCAGTTACAAGTCTTAACGTTTCACTCTTAACCTTCAACTCTCCTCATCTAACTCCCCATCTTCTAGCGGTTGATCATCACCAAAAAATTGATCGAGGTCAGCCGCCGCGTCTTCCCAGGCGTTTAAATCAAACCAGTTATTTGAACAGCGAGAACTTTCCGATAAGGACTTAGATTCAGCTAGTTGAGCCTCCTGTGCCAATATATTCTGTAGTTGGTCAAGGGACTCGGTAAAAGCTCTGGCGGCAGCATTGCGCTGATTTGGCTGATGCTCGTGCATAATGTTTTGATTCCAAAAATGGCTTTTAGCTTGGAGAACACCTGGTGAAAACTCCCAAGATACAACACTGTGTTTAGAGAATTTTGCATGACCCATGACACATAGGAAATTCAAAATTTGAACCGATACCATCTAATGTTGTTAGTGCCCCCCTACTGGCAGCCAGATGAACAGCTAAAGGCGTTTCCTACCTCTTCACCTTTGCTCCAGTCAGGGATGGAGTTTTCGTTCGCTGTTAAGGGTTCACTGTTCGGAGTTAACTCTCAACCGACAACAATACAGCGGCGGTTTTCTTCCTCACCATTGGGATGAGGCATACCGCCACCCTTTAACGAATCTAACTGAGGACTTGCGATTGTTGATTGGTCAAGTTGAGAATAAGGAGGGCGATGCGCAGCAGGAGATGGATGTGACTCAAGGATTTGATTACGATTTAGTGATTATCGGTGCTGGTGTAGGTGGTCACGGTGCTGCCTTACACGCGGTTAGCTGCGGCTTGAAAACCGCCATTATTGAAGCGGCCGAGATGGGCGGGACTTGTGTCAATCGGGGCTGCATTCCTTCAAAAGCACTATTAGCAGCATCTGGCAGGGTTCGGGAGTTACGCAACACCCACCACCTCAAGTCGCTGGGCATTCATGTCGGCGGGGTTGAGTTTGACCGTGAAGCGATCGCTAACCACGCTATTAATCTGGTCAGCAAGATTCGCGGCGACCTCACAAATAGCCTCAAACGTTTGGGTGTTGATATTATTCAGGGCTGGGGTAAGGTAGCTGGGCAACAAAAAGTAACAATTGTTACAGACAGCGGCGAAAAAAGTATCACGGCTAAAGATATTATTTTGTCCACCGGTTCGATTCCCTTTGTCCCACCAGGAATTGAGATTGATGGCAAAACCGTCTTTACCAGCGATGACGCTTTGAAGTTAGATTGGATACCGGACTGGATAGCCATTATTGGTAGCGGTTACATTGGTCTAGAGTTTTCGGACATTTATACGGCGCTTGGCTCGGAAATCACGATGATCGAAGCGCTAGACCAGCTCATGCCGACCTTTGACCCGGATATTGCTAAACTAGCGACGCGGCTTCTGATCACTCCCCGCGATATCGAAACCCATGTGGCGAAGCTAGCCATAAAAGTGACTCCGGGAACGCCAGTAGTCATTGAACTGGCTGATGCTAAAACCAAAGAAGTGGTGGATGTACTAGAAGTAGATGCCTGCCTGGTCGCAACAGGTCGGATTCCAGCGACCAAAAATTTAGGGTTGGAGAGTGTGGGCGTCGAAACCGATCGCCGGGGCTTTATTGCTGTAGATGGCACAATGGCAGTGCTATCAGCGGGGGAACCCGTACCAAATCTGTGGGCGATTGGCGATGCTACGGGTCAATTGATGCTGGCTCATGCGGCCTCGGCTCAAGGCGTTGTGGCAGTAGAAAATATGTGCGGGCGTCACCGTACCGTAGACTATCGCAGCATCCCAGCAGCGGCATTCACTCATCCAGAAATCAGTTATGTGGGACTGACAGAGCCAGCCGCGAAAGAACTAGGTGAAAAAGAGGGATTTGAAGTAACATCGGTACGGTCTTATTTTAAGGGCAACTCCAAAGCGATCGCGGAGGGAGAGGCAGACGGCATCGCCAAGGTAATCTACCGCAAAGATACAGGAGAAGTCCTCGGTGTTCATATCCTAGGTATCCATGCCTCGGATTTGATTCACGAAGCCTCCAATGCGATCGCGCTGCGGCAGTCCGTCAACACCCTCGCCTATTTAGTCCATGCCCACCCCACTTTATCGGAAGTGCTGGATGAAGCCTACAAACGAGCAGTCGTTAGTCATTAGTCATTGGTCATTAGTCCTTAGCAATGACCAATGACCAATAACCAATAACCAAGGACCAACAACCAATAACCAATTGATGCAAATTCGCCGCCGCCCACCCAATCCAGCCATCGATCTGAACATATTTCGCTATCAAGTTGTTGTCCCAGACGCCGAACCACGCCATATCCTAGAAGAAATCGTCTGGCACAAAGAAAAAGAAGTTGACCAGTTGCGGGAACGTGTTCCTTTAAGTGAGTTACTGCGTCGGGTGAAAACAGGAGCACCCCCTCGCGATTTCAGGGCAGCCCTGGTTGCAGGAAAGACTCGTCCTGCCTTAATTGCAGAAGTTAAAAAAGCGTCTCCCAGTAAGGGGGTGATTCGGGAAGATTTTGACCCAGTAGCGATCGCTCAAAGCTACAAGCAAGGCGGTGCCAGCGCCATATCCGTACTAACCGACCGAAAATTCTTTCAAGGCAGCTGGGACAACCTGGCAAATGTTCGCGCCGCCGTTGACTTGCCCGTCTTATGTAAAGATTTCATCATCTACCCCTACCAAATCTATCTCGCCCGCAGCCACGGAGCAGACGCTGTTTTGCTAATTGCTGCAATTCTGTCAGATCAAGACCTCCAGTACTTTGTCAAGATTGCTAAGGCTCTGTCAATGACGGCCTTGATTGAAGTTCATACTCTGTGTGAGTTAGACCGCGTATTATCTCTGGATAGCGTTACCCTAGTGGGTATAAATAATCGCAACTTGGAAGATTTCTCCGTCGATCTGCAAACGACCTGCCAAATTCTGGCGGCGCGGGGTAACCAGCTACAGGAACGTGGCATTTTGGTCGTCAGCGAGTCAGGGCTGCATACAAGCGCCGATCTAGAAACAGTGGCATCTGCGGGTGCCGCTGCCGTTCTAATTGGTGAGTCATTGGTGAAACAGCCTGACCCAGCCGTCGCGATCGCCGGGTTGTTTCCCAATGGGTGATTTGTAAGCCACGAATACATTCGTCTATGGCGATAACCAAGAGCAGGAAGCTGTGCTGCGCCGAGCGCATCTTCACCTTTGTTCTGGTTCTACGCTAAATCCTAACTCGATACTACGTAATCGCCGATTCGTCCATTTGAGGTAAACCAAGTTTCATGGAGCCAATCCCTCTTCCGTCTTATGTCCACTACGAACTGCTTCTCCAACTTCTAGAGCGGCAAACTTCATTTGCCGCTAGTCAAAAACCAGCAGTTCGAGAGCAGGTTCATCAACTGATCGCTACCCTCCGCAAAGCCTTAGCGCAACAAAAGCAACTAGAAAGAGCCTGCCAGCAAGCCAACTTACCGATTGAGTACCGTTGGTCTCTCAACAGCGTCAACTTTGAGTCAGAAACCTCGGCTGATATTTTTCCCCTAAGTCAGAAACCGGAAGTAAGCAAGTAGTTGCGATTAGCTGAGTATAAATCACTTCTAGCCCGAAGCAGATACCTAGTTGTTAGTTGTTAGGAAAGCCAATTCTTAGATCGGGCTAAGTTAGTTGCTCAAATCTTAAGATAAAGCTCTTAGCCTTTTTCTCCTCTCCATCTATAACAACTGTTAACTAACAACTATTTTGCTCAACTCAGCAAAAAAAGACCAGACCAATTCAAAACTTTTAATGACAGTTGCGGTGTTAGTCGAAAAATGGTTGAGGAAGTTATGCGATCCTAAATTATGGGAAGCGAGAAGATAGAGGATTAAGGAAATGGACGACAAGCTGATGCTAATGATTCCTGGCCCAACGCCAGTGCCAGAACGAGTATTACTGGCTCTCTCCAAGCACCCTATCGGGCATCGGAGCGGAGAATTTAGCGAAATCATGGGAGAGGTGACTCAAAACCTCAAATGGCTACATCAAACTCAGAATGATGTCTTGGTTTTAACGGTTAGTGGCACGGGCGCGATGGAAGCTGGCATTATTAACTTCCTCAGCCCCGGCGATCGCGTTTTGGTGGGATGTAATGGGAAATTTGGCGAGCGCTGGGCAGATATGAGCGCTGCCTTTGGTCTTCAGGTGGAGACAATTACGGCGGATTGGGGTAAACCTCTAGATGCGGAGCAGTTTAGAGAAAAACTCGTTGCTGATAGCCAAAAAACAATCAAAGCTGTCATCATCACCCACTCAGAGACTTCTACAGGCGTTCTCAACGACCTGGAAACGATTAATCGCCATGTCAAAGACCACGGCGAAGCACTAATGATTGTTGATGCTGTTACCAGCCTGGGAGCGGTCAATCTGCCGATTGATGACTGGGGGATTGATGTTGTAGCGTCGGGTTCCCAAAAGGGCTACATGATTCCCCCTGGATTGGGATTTGTTGCCGTCAGTCCTAAAGCTTGGGAAGCGTATAAAACGGCTAAACTGCCCCGCTTCTACCTAGATTTAGGGTTGTACAAGAAAGCAGCAACGAAAAATAGCAATCCTTTTACTCCGCCAGTTAATTTAGTCGTGGCGCTACAGGCGGCACTGCGCATGATGCAAGGGGAAGGATTAGAAGCCATCTTTGCGCGTCATCAGCGTCTGATGCGGGCAACTCGCGAAGCGGTGAAAGCGCTTTCTTTGCCTTTGTTTGCTCCCGATGAGGCGGCTAGTCCGGCAATTACGGCGGTTGCTCCGGTGTCTGTTGATTCAGAACAAATTCGCAGCGTGATGAAAAAGCGCTTTGATATTTCTCTGGCTGGGGGGCAAGATGCCTTTAAGGGAAAAATTTTCCGCATCGGTCACTTGGGCTTTGTAAGCGATCGCGATATCCTTGCCGCCATTGGTTCTCTGGAAGCGAGTCTCCGGGAATTGGGCTACGAATCAATGACACCGGGAGCGGGTATTGCGGCGGCGGCTAGAGTACTTGCTCAATCCTAAGCGATCGATTGTTTTAGAGTTTAGATAGGAGATTTCCTCCAAATTCTAAAATCCCCAATTGACGGCTAAAGCTTAATAACAAAAAAGAGCGAGTCTATAAGCGACTCGCTCTTTTTTGTATTGAGATTAATTCTGAATGAATACGCAATATCAAGATTTGCCGAAAGGTTAGCTTAACCCAAAGGTGTAAGCGCTTGGACATTAGTTATCTACTCCTAGCCGATTCATCCAAATCTTAGATCGTTTCCAGCCAGTCATAAATTTGATCTAATTGCTTGAGGGTCACCAAACCGTACTGCCAAAGAATCATTGGCAAAGGACCTGGATCTTGTTCCCGGCGACGCTGGGCGATCGCAATTGAATCTGTAGAAATCGCTAACTCTTCTTGAAGAAAGCGAAGAAATCTAGAATACGTTGCAGGTGCCATTATTACTTTCACCTCCTCATTATTTACTCCATTTAGGAATCAAGGGCCTGCGTCCTTAGGTCACTGGTAGCCAGTCTTTAATTTGTCTACTGTTTACTAGTTTCCTCCTCTATATATACTGAGGCTTGAAACCGTTACTACCTGTGTCCGAAATCACTGCTAATCAGAGATTTATATCAATCGAGATTGCTATTTGCGCTTGTCGTCTGTAAGCGGGTTGATACTAAAGTTACCCCGCAAGATTTCCCACCTGAGTAAAGCGGGAAGCTAAACTTTGCTCCCTGATTAAAGGAACCAGACTCGACAGTTTCAAGCCAACCTTACTTAATTTCTTTTACAAGAATGCTTTTTTCAAAGCCCTCTGTAAAATAGATGATTTACAGGTCACTCTACGCTGTTAGCTACAAACCTCACACCATTAATCAGCGGTGAACCGCTAAATCTAACTAGCGTATTGCTTTGCCTTGTTTACCCGGTAGTCTTACCAAGTACAATCCGGCAATTAACGATCGAGAATACCTGAGATCGTTAACTTTTTTGATCTGTCTTAAGAAAGAGTATCTTACTTTTGCTGCAAAACCGTAAGATACCTAGTGAATTTTTTAATAATTTCAATAAAACTTTATGAAGGTGATGGAGTGGGTGAAGGAGGATTTGCCTCTTTGAACTTGACGTTCACCCGATCGCCTACCTTTAGACCCAGTTCAGCCGCCCGTCCCCCTCGCAGTTCGATCACCTGGTCGATCGCGACTTGTGAACCATAAGTCGGACAGGGTTCGGTGGTACAGGGGGGGACATTTTCCGCGATCGCTTTGACTTGCCCATCCCGCAGAAAAACCATATCCAAGGGGATTAGCGTATTCTTCATCCAAAAATTGACGGGTTGCGGCGGTACGAAGGCAAACAACATCCCTCGATCAGGTGCTAAAGAGGTGCGGTACATCAACCCCATCGCCTGCTGTTGAGGCGTCCGTGCCACTTCTAGCATAATCTGCTGACCCGCCATCTCTGCTTGAGCCGAAATTGGTAGCATTTGACCTGTATTCGTAGGTGACGATGAGATAGATAGAGGGGCTAGCAGTTGTTCGCCAGACGGCAAACGTGTCCCTTCAGAAACTTTAGCTGGCACCGATGCCGCACAGCCCATCAGCAAAACACTGAAGGTTATTCCCAATAAACTGATTCGACATTTCATAAGCAATGCTCTATTTATTGCCAAGCTGCACCCGCCCCAAGACTCTACGCCTCACGCAACACGTAACCAACGCCTCGCACCGTTTGAATCAAGCGTTTTTCGCCCTCATCTTCAATCTTGAGGCGTAAGTAGCGAATATACACTTCAATCACATTTGACTCGCCCATAAAGTCATAACCCCAAACATTTTCCAGAATTTGTTCGCGGGTTAAAACTTCGCGGGGATGCAGCATCAAGTACTTCAGGAGTTCAAACTCCTTCATGGTTAAGTCAATGGTTCGTCCGCCGCGTATAGCTCTGCGGGTTGTGAGATCTAAAATCAGTTCTCCAAACCTTAGCTGTTCGCTGACGCCTGTGTCTGGCTCCAGATACAGACGCACCATTTGCAAAAAAGTTTCTGTACGATAGGGTTTGAGGAAATAATCATCCGCTCCAGATTCTAGACAAGCGACGCGATCATCAACAGTGTCGCGAGCCATTAATAAAAGTAACGGTACACGAGAGCCTGTTCCTCTGATTTGAGTACATAATCTCAGTCCAGATTCTCCTGAGAGTGCGCGATCAACAACCACCATTGCCGGCTGAAGTTCGCAAGCTTGATGCCAACCACTAGTGGCATCCGGGGCAACGACGGTATGATAACCTGCTTCTCTCAAATCCAGGCTGAGGCGTTCAGCCAAGCTTTCGTCAGTTTCTACTAGTAAGACACAAGGATTACGGTCAAGGGTAAGAGATTCCATAGGCAGAGCTTGTGAGTACAAGCTGGGTATTATACCTGAGTTTTCTCCCTTGTTGTAGCACGTTTGGTAGTAGGTCATTTCACCAAAAAGAGGGAGTGGGTTCGCTAGCCTTAATCCTTTGAACTCAGCGGAGGTAGTTTACTCATCTCGATTCAGCGCTGACATCACGGCTTGCTGACTCACGGTCTGATAAACTTCCTTGAGATACTGCATGACAGGAGCGTTAGCAGATGCTAAGGGAATTGTCCCTAAAACATCCAGAACCGTGCGGTTATCAGGCGGTGGCGCAATCACAACCAAGGAAGAATCTAGCGGTTCGTAGTATTGCCAAAATTGTTTAATATCGAGCGGGGTTGCCTGTGGAATAGGCTGAGAAACTTCCTCTTCAGGTGTTTGACTTTCTGGGTTCGATTCAGGTTGTATACTGCCAGTACTGCGCAACCGTCGCAAGTCATCAAGGATTTGTTCTTTGGTACGTCCCCGCAACTGGAACAAGACAAAGGGGTCTTCACTAAAGCGATCGCCTAATTGATAATAAACCGCCCCAATATGTTTACAAGGATTTTGGGGGTCAGGGCAGCTACACCGGGAATGGATATCCGATAAGGTAAACGGAAACAAGCTCAAACCATTGGCAGTGAAGACTTGTTCGATATTGTAAGGCATCTCTCCTGCCAACAGATAAGCGGAGTAAATCGCTTGTTCAGCCATCGTTTCCACTACATAATTCCAGTCTTCCTCAGTGAAAGGGTCGATGGAGAGAGAAACTTGATAGGGTTCTGGTGCTGTACCTTGTACGCTTGCTAACACCTGTGGACCTTTAAACTCAATGCTGAGGACATTGCCCTCTCTAGCATAGTTACGCGCCCTTTCCAAACGCTTTTTAAAACGATAGGAGTTCAGCAAATCGTTCCACCGTTGCACCCACCATTCAGGAGTTTCTATTTCGTAATTAGTCATTGGTTAGTGGTCATTGGTTATTGATTATTGGTCATTGGTCGTTTGCTAAGGACCAAAGGATTAATGACTGTTCACTCTTCATCAATCACGGCATTGCGGTCGAGAAGTAAAAGCGATCGCAATTGGTCGGTATCCATTTCTGTCAGCCACTCTTCACCCGCATCCACTGTTTGTTCGGCTAGCTGTTTCTTGCTTTCCATAATTTCGTTGATGCGTTCTTCCAACGTGCCAGTACACACAAACTTATGCACTTGAACGTTGCGGGTTTGACCAATCCGAAAAGCACGGTCAGTTGCCTGATTTTCCACCGCTGGGTTCCACCATCGGTCAACATGGAAGACATGATTTGCCCGTGTTAGATTAAGTCCCGTACCACCTGCTTTCAGGGAGAGAATCAAAATACGCGGACCATCAGGGTCATTTTGGAAACGGTCAATTATTTCCTCCCGTTGCTGTTTTTTGGTTGAGCCATACAAGAACAATGTTTCCCCACCCATTTGCTGGGCTAAATAAGGTTGTAGGAGTTTGCCCCACTCGGCAAATTGGGTGAAGATTAAAGCGCGTCCTGCGCCAGCAGCGCCGTAGGCATCGTCTTCTGAAACTGCCTCCTCCAGCATTTCCTGTAAACGCAACAATTTACCTGATCGTTTGGACGTACCTAAGTTTTTCTCCTTGAGATATTGGGCTGGGTGGTTGCAGACTTGTTTGAGTCTCAACAGCAATGTCAAAATTAGCCCCCGACGCTTGATACCTTCCTCGGCTTCAATCTCTACGAGAGACTCATCCACCAATTTCTGATAGAGGGTAGCTTGTTCCGCTGAAAGACCGCAGAAGACATTCATTTCCTGCTTTTCAGGCAAATCTTGAATGATGTCTTTGTCGGTTTTGAGCCGTCGGAGAATGAAGGGTTGAACAAGCGATCGCAACGTTTGTAATGAATCCCTATCTCCAAACTTCTCGATTGGCATAGCAAACCGACGTTGGAAAAATTGCTGATTTCCTAAATACCCAGGATTGAGAAAATCCAAAATTGACCACAATTCCGACAAGCGATTTTCTACAGGTGTTCCTGTCAAGGCAATGCGAAATTCAGCTTTTAATTCTCGGACGGCTTTCGACTGCTTTGCCCCTGGATTCTTGATATTCTGTGCCTCATCTAACACAACTCCCTGCCAGGAAACACCTTCAAGAGTCGTGGCATCCCGAAATACTAAAGGATAACTAGTAATAACTAGCTGCTTATCTTTAATGCCGCGAGCAAATGCCTTCCCTTTTAACCGTTTATCTCCGTGATGGACTATAGCTTTCAAGGTTGGACCAAATTTCTTGACTTCCCGTTCCCAGTTGCCTAATACCGAAGTCGGACAAACCACAAGCGTTGGTGACTCTAAGGCTTCCTGCTCTTGGAGATGAAGCAGAAAGGCGATTAACTGCGGGGTTTTTCCCAGTCCCATATCGTCTGCTAAACAAGCTCCCAACCCCCAACGTTCTAAAAAGGACAGCCAACTGACGCCTCGTGCTTGGTAAGGTCGTAACGTCCCACGAAAACTTGCGGGTGTCTCAATCGGCTGAATTGACTGATTGCCTGTCAGATTAGTAATCAATTCTTGCAGCGCACCAGATGCCTCAAAGTTGACGACAGGTAATTTTGCCAGGGTTGTAGTGTCACCCGTGCTGAGGCGCAAGGCATCTTCCACAGAGAGACTCATTTGGTCTTTCGATGCCGTAAAGATAGCTTGGGCGGCTCGAACTTCTGAGGGTTGCAGCGCTATCCACTCGCCAGCGACTTCCACCAAGGGAGACTTTAGCGCCATCAAGCGGTCAAATTCTTTTTTGGAGATGGTTTTATCGCCGATCGCCAATTCCCACTTAAACTTCAGTAGGCTTTGCAATCCCAAGCGTTCGCCCTTTTTCGCTGCCGGGGCTTCGGCGCTGATGCTGATTCCCAAGCGTTTGGCACCTGCCCCGGGCGCTAATCCCGGCGGCAGAACGATTCCCAATCCACTGTCTTGTAAGCGCCACGCACTAGCTTTAATAAACTCATACACATCAACTGGCGTGAGTTCGCAAGACTCGGGACGGCGTTCGTGTAGACTGGGTTCGAGCGGGGGATAGAGTCGGGACGCCAATCCTAAACCTTTGAGGAATGTTTCCTGAGGATGCTCGATTGTCTGTCCTTGATACTCCAATCGTTCGACGGGCTGACTCCAAATCGTCGTTGCCTCAACCACCAAATCTGGGTTGTCAACGGCTTGCAAGCAATAGTCCAAGTGCCAGTTTGTCTCGCCCGGTGCTGGTGGCTTGAGGGAAAAGCCGGTGCGCCAGAGATTTTGCCCCAAAGTTTGGGAGGTTGGAGCCACTAAGTGCTGTTGGATGGGTGTCGTCCAAGTTTTTAGCGCCGCTTCCAATCGCGCCACCTCCTCCGCAGGGGCTTCCAGCGTATCAGAGGTTGTGGAGAGCGATCGCATCCACTCCGGCATCGGCGATTCTACCGCAGGTATTGTCTGAAACCCTATCCAATTGCGCACTTGGGTATCTATAGCACTACTCAAGAATGCCAGCAACAATTCCTGAGGCTGTGGTGGTAAATCAGGAGTAGAGGATGCTCCATTCCCGATTTCCGATTCCCGATTCCCAATTCCTTGATAAGCACGGCAAGCCGATGGCATAACCTGAGTAAAGTTTTCCAAACGACTTCGATCGACGGCACTGTCGAGCAGAGGTTGCCAACGGGTAATAACATCTCCATTGGGCTTGCGGTACAATCCTGGCAAAACTTTACAGCGACTTAGCAAATCTAAGCTCCACCGACAAACTTGAGACCAAAAACGCAGTTCTCCTCCTACGTAGGCGTCTGAAGCTTTAAAAGAGCCAAGCGGGAGACTTTGGAGGAATTTCACCGCTTCTAACGGTGCGAGACTAAACCCTTCAACTTGCCAAAGTTGCAGTTCTAGGGGTGGAGCGTCTGTCCCCTCTAAAGGCATTTTGGTCGATAGCAACGGGTAAGCTGGTTCGCTCGTTTGTGACGTTTGAGTAGGTAGTGCAAGGACTTGCGTCTGCCATTTGTGTGGGTGGCTTTCAACAATACCGCTACGAGTGGCTGGGCGCGAATTTTCAGAGGCTTCCAACAATTTGTTGAGGAAAAGATTGTGAGAACGCAAGAAAGAGTTTAATTCTGCCTGCGTCATTGCAAAGGGATGAGGTGAAGCCCCATCCACTGATGGAGATTCTACAGACCCCATCGTGCGCCAGGTTTCTCCCCAAACGAATAGATAACCACTACTCTCACGAGGTATCCAACTGCCATGTAAAGTTGCCATGCTTAAAAAGGTTTGAGATTTTAAATTCGACTTTGAGTTTTTTAATTCAATTTATGACTTAAAAATAATTATTCATTTTTTTCCTCAGCTATTTTTTGACATCGTCGATCACCGTATCCACCTCAAACCAGCCATAGTACAGAAGTGCTACGATTGCGACATAGAAAAAAACATGATAGAGAAGGACAAAGTACCGAATGGTAGAGCTAGACAAGTCGATATCCTTCGACGGACGGGATATTCGACTAAAAGTGGGTTTACTTGCCCCACAAGCTGGTGGTACCGTGCTGATTCAGTCGGGAGACACTGCTGTTTTAGTAACAGCGACGCGCGCTGGTGGCAGAGAAGGCATAGATTTTCTTCCCTTGTTGGTTGACTACGAGGAAAGACTGTACGCAGCCGGTCGGATTCCGGGTGGGTTCCTGCGACGGGAAGGGCGTCCTCCAGAAAAAGTGACGCTCATCAGCCGTCTGATCGACCGTCCCCTGCGCCCCTTATTTCCCGGTTGGCTGCGAGATGATATTCAAATCGTAGCAACTACGCTGTCTATGGATGAACAGGTGCCGCCAGATGTTTTGGCGGTAACGGGCGCTTCTATTGCCGTACTGCAAGCCAAGATTCCATTCTACGGACCAATGGCAGCGGTGCGCGTGGGTTTAGTGGGTGATGATTTTATTATCAACCCAACCTACAAAGAAATTGAGGCGGGAGATTTGGATTTGGTGGTAGCCGGTTCCCCAGATGGTGTGATTATGGTGGAAGCGGGTGCGAACCAACTGCCAGAGCAAGACATTATTGAGGCGATAGACTTTGGCTACGAAGCCGTGCGGGACTTGATTCAAGCCCAGCGCGAATTAATGGAACAGCTAGGGATTGAGGTGGTTATCGAGGAACCGCCACAAGAGGACTCGGTGCTAGAAACATTTATTCGCGATCGCGCTACAACCCAAGTTAAACAAATCCTCTCAAGATTTGACCAAGACAAAAACGAGCGGGATGCTGCCTTAGACGAGATTAAAGAAAATTCTATCGTAGCCGCGATCGCTGAACTACCAGAAGAAGACCCGCTCCGAGTTGCCGCCTCAGAGGATAGCAAAGCCGTTGGCAAGCTCTTCAAAAGCCTCACCAAAGAGTTGATGCGCCGTCAGATTATTGAAGAGGGTGTCCGGGTTGATGGTCGTAAACTCGATGAAGTGCGACCCGTTTCTTGTCAAGTTGGGTTATTGCCTCGGCGAGTGCATGGAAGTGGTTTGTTTAACCGAGGGTTGACCCAAGTGTTATCCACGGCAACGTTGGGGACACCAGGCGATGCCCAAAAGCTTGATGACCTGAATCCAGAAGAAGATAAGCGCTATCTGCATCACTACAATTTCCCACCCTATTCTGTGGGTGAAACGAAACCAATGCGATCGCCCGGACGGCGGGAAATTGGTCACGGTGCTTTGGCAGAACGCGCCTTAGTCCCTGTACTGCCACCGCAAGAAGACTTCCCCTACGTCCTCCGGGTCGTGTCTGAAGTGCTGTCTTCCAATGGTTCAACCTCGATGGGTTCGGTTTGTGGCTCTACCCTCGCCTTGATGGATGCTGGCGTCCCGATTACTAAACCTGTAAGTGGGGCGGCAATGGGTCTGATTAAGGAAGGAGATGAACTCCGCATTCTCACCGATATCCAGGGCATTGAAGACTTTTTAGGTGATATGGACTTCAAAGTCGCGGGTACCGATACGGGCATCACGGCTTTGCAAATGGACATGAAAATCACGGGTTTGTCAATGGATATCATTGCCAAAGCGATTCAGCAAGCCCGACCCGCACGACTGCACATCCTAGAGAAGATGCTGGCAGCAATTGACAAACCTCGTGGAGAGTTGTCGCCCTTTGCACCGCGTCTGCTAACTATGAAGATTGACCCCGAACTAATTGGTCTGGTAATTGGTCCCGGTGGTAAAACCATTAAGGGGATTACCGAGCAAACTGGGGCAAAAGTGGATATCGACGACGACGGGACAATTACAGTTTCTGCGGTTGAAGGCGAAAAAGCCAAACGGGCAATTAACATCATTCAAGGCATGACCCGCAAGCTGAATGAAGGAGATGTCTATGCCGGTCGCGTCACTCGGATTATTCCAATTGGTGCTTTTGTAGAAGTGCTTCCTGGAAAAGAAGGCATGATTCACATTTCCCAACTAGCAGACTATCGAGTCGGCAAAGTAGAGGATGAGGTCGCTGTTGGAGATGAGGTGGTTGTCAAAGTGCGGGAAATTGACAGCAAAGGTCGTCTCAATCTGACACGTCTAGGCATTCACCCCGACGAAGCAGCAGCAGCGCGGGAAGCGGCGGCGACTTAATATTTGTTAGGCGTTGTTGATTGCTGGTTGTTAACAGCAATCAACTAATAGGAGAAACGAAGTATTTTGGCACTAAATCTATGCCTTTTGTTTTAATTTATCTGCCTAAATGCTTCGCCTCTCCACCACAACAAATAATCAAGAAGAATAACAAATAACTTATACCAAGTTACTAAATGCTTGATACAAATAAACTCTTGGTTTTGGAAATAGGAAATGGGAAATGGAGAATATAAAAGCCCAATTCCCTATTCCCTATTTCCCATAGCCCGATGGCTTCATCTGTATCGCCAATAAACTGAAATGGTATTATGAAGCACCGTTTAGTTCTCGCTTTAGTTGTTTTAGTGTTGGTATCATTTTCAATACTGTTGAGGGCAAGCAATACACCCTCAGCACCAGCATCAGCAGCAGAAACAACTACCTCAACGTCTCTGCGTTCCCTGGCGCAAAAACGAGGGATTAGCATGGGTGTGGCAGTAGACTTTGCCCCATTCCAGAACGATGCCAACTATCGTTCAATTCTGACGCGAGAGTTTGATATATTGGTGCCAGAGAATGCCTGGAAATTTCAATACGTACATCCAACACGCCATAACTACGACTTTAGCCAGGTAGATGCTTTAATGGCTTTTGCCAAATCCAATAATATGCAAATGCGCGGTCATCCACTGGCATGGCATCATTTAATACCTAGCTGGGTAGAGGACGGCAACTTCACCCGCGATGAATGGATGGCAATTTTGCGAGAACACATCCAAACTTTAATGGGTCGCTATCGGGGTCAAATCCCTATTTGGGATGTCGTGAATGAAGCCATTAATCGTGACGGTTCATTGCGAGATACGATTTGGCTACGGCATATTGGGCCTGAATATATCGATTTGGCGTTTCGCTGGGCGCATGAAGCCGACCCACAAGCACGCTTATTTTATTGCGACTACGGTACTGAGGAACTGGGTCAAAAGTCCGATGCTGTCTACGATCTGGTTAGAGGTTTGCTACAGCGTGGCGTCCCTGTTAATGGCGTAGGTTTCCAAGCTCACTTAGGGTTGAGCTACGCCCCCAAACTGAAACCTCTAGCCGAAAACTTCCAGCGTCTCGGTGAACTGGGTTTAGAGGTGCAGTTTACGGAGTTAGATGTGAAAGTACAGGATGGAACTGGCAGTTGGGAAAAGCGATTAGCGGAACAAGCAAAGGTTTACGCAGGTCTCCTGCAAACGTGTCTACAGGCTAAGAGCTGTACAGGTTTTACCACCTGGGGATTTACAGACCGCTACAGTTGGATCGGCGACTTGACGGGTCTGGGAGAAGCCCCTTTACTTTTCGATAAGTCTTATCGTCCCAAACCGGCTTATAAAGCCATCCAGCAAGTTTTGAGTTCTGAGTAACAAGTACCTTGTAAGGGCAGGATATTATCCTGCCCCTACTATGTGCTGTATGCAACTGAGAACAGCTAGAGGATCGTACTCAGCACTCAGTACTTGAAACAACCGCTTGACTAACGACCCGCCGCCATTGACCAATGATGCGCTTGAGAATTACTTGCTCTGGGGTGACGACTTGCTCGATCGCATACTCCTCTAGTAGGTCGAGGGTTCTAGTCATCTGAGCGAGGATAGCCAGTTGCTCAACTGTAGTGACAGCCGCTTGATAGGCGATCGCCTTACTACCAATTTCTCCACAGCGAGTGAGTGCTTTTAGCACTGGCGGACGGATAGCCGTTTCATCAACACAGAGTTCAGATACAACATCGCCAGCACCTGTTAAATCGGACAGAGTCTCATAAGTCAAGAACCTGGCTAGCGCTGCAAAGGAATCAGCAATTTCCGTACCGCCTGGATATTGCGTCAAACCAGTATAAATTTCTTTGTAGCTAGATAGGTTGAAATCCTCTGCCTCAACTATCTTGGTGTACGACAATTGATAAAGCATAGCCGCAAAGCGAGTCAACGGTGAATGGTGGCGATCGCGACCCAACCACGTTAAAC
>JALYGX010000513.1 GCA_030776905.1 Cyanobacteriota bacterium
GAAAGCTTTGCGTCTGTGATCAGTGAGAACCGTTTTTCCAGTTCATCAAAGACCTGAGACTTTAGGTTTTGGGTATCTTCTTGAAGCTTTTCTCTCGTTTCTGAGAGTTCTTTGCGAATCGAGGTTGTCTGAGAAGCAACTGTTTTATCTATTGAATCGAGACTGCTAGAAAAATTTTTATAAGTTCCCTCAATTACTTGTCGAATGTCAGCGTTATCTTTCTGGGACGTGAAGCTGAGAGACTTGATTTTTTCCTCCAGAGAGTTAACAGATATTCGGAGTTCTGTTAAATAATCAGACTTAACCTGCTCGGTGCGATCGCGTATTTCCTTCTCTAGAGAGGATAAGTGAGATTCTAGTTTGTCGAGGCGGCTGTCATATTCTTGCAGTTTAGAGCCGAATATTAGATCACGAATTAGTTCAATATTGCCTATTCTTTCCCGTATTTCTTCTCTGCTGATTTCACCCATTTTTCCCTCCTATGGCTACTCGTTATTGTGTACTAATTTCTTGACAACAGCCTCTAAAAACATCCTGTTTTCTGGCAGTTGCCATCACTATTACAAATACAAATTTTCCTTGGTGATGCGATACCTTCACTTTCCGCTAACAAGTATTATTCCCAAAGCCGGCGTCGAGGTTGCCCGTTAAGCCGTTGATGGGTATCAGCGAGTAAGGCAGGAATATCTAGCTGTTCGGGACAGCGAGGTAGACAATCACCGCAGCTAGTACAACGATTTCCTTTGACACCCGGAAACCAATGACCTGCATTTTCAAACATCTGATAGCGGTATTGACTAAAATCGCTCATCTCGTAAGCGACAGCTAAATTCCGCAAGCGCAGGACTTCTGGAATCTGAATAGTTTCGGGACAAGGTAGACAAGCATAGCATTGGCTACAGTGGTCAGTACCTAAAGCCTCTTTCGCTTGGATTTTCAGACGCAAAAACACCTCAGCTTCCAGTTCTGTTAGGGGTTCATCTTGGTTAGCAACAGCAAGAGGTGCTGTTAGTTCAGTGGAGTTAGCAGGACCCAGACTGAGGGTGGTGATTCGGCGATCGCTTAATAAAAAACGATAATTTAACTCTAGTGGTGAGAAGGGCGCACATAACTGTTCTAGCTTCTGTGGAGGGGTATAGAGTTGCCCTCCCTTATCAGCTGGGGAGATGATAAAAATGCCCATATCCTTATTGTGGGCTAATTCAATCGCTGCTGCATTGCGTTGAAAAAAGTAATAGTAATGAAGGTTTATAAATTCAAATAAATCTGTATTAATTACTGCCAGAATTATATCTAGCTGAGCGTGAGTTGAAAAGCCAACATGTCGTACACGACCATCTGCTACAGCTTCTTTTACAGCTTGCATACAACCTGTAGGAGACTCAACCCAAGCGAGGTGTTCCCAGGTGTTGATGCCATGAATTGCTAAACAATCCAAATAATCCAGTTGTAGGCGCTGTAAAGACTCCTCTAGCCACTGCCGCATCAAGCTAGCATCTGGGGTTGGTGGTAATTTGGTGGTGATGTATAGCTGCTCTCGTGGCACAGACAACTCGGTTTTCAGGATGTTGCCGAGATACTGCTCACTCTTCCCATAACCTCTAGCGGTTTCAATATGATTGATTCCTCTCGCTGTTGCTTGGCAGACGGTAGTGTGAGCCTCTGACTCAGACGCTAAACAGCGCATAGTGCCCAGAGAAAACACTGAAAGAAGCAAATCAGTTTTCCCAAACCGTCGGTAACGCATTTTTAGCTATCAGCCTTCAGCTTTCAGCTTTCAGCTTAGAAGAAATAAGGGACGAGGGTTGAGCGTTAAAGTTATCAAAAGAAAACTAAGGAAGTTTTACTTTAAGCCAAAGCAAATTTATCAAAGCTGACAGCTAAAGGCTGACCGCTGAACGCTCAAAAGCTAGGCTTCGCCACCCGTTTTAAATCCCTTACGCTGGGAAAAATCTTCTGGGCGGATGTTGGAGACAAACTCCCGGAAGGCACGTCGTTCTTCTTCGTCAGCGTCTCGGTCAACGGGTATCGAAGCGTCGGCAACGACTTCTTCCATAACCCAAATTGGGCTATCTGTACGCAAAGCGATCGCAATTGCGTCACTGGGTCGAGCATCGATTTCTTTTTTCGCCTCACCCTGACGGACACAGAGAATGGCGTAGAATGTGTTATCTTGGAGCGCGTGAATAATAATCTTCTCCAGACTCATGTTCCAGCCTTGCAGGAGGTTCACGAATAGGTCATGGGTAAGTGGTCGGGGAGGTGTTTGTTTCTCCAAGGCGCTGATAATTGCCTTTGCCTGATCTTGCCCAATGTAGATTGGTAGGGCACGTCGATCCGAGGCATCCTTCAGCAGGACAATCGGACTCTTGGTGACGGCGTCTAGTGCAATTCCAGCAACTCTCATTTCAATCATCAGATTAGCCTCTAGAATACAGTCGGCATCGGGGGCATCAAAGCGGAGCGGTAAACTAGTACTGGACGGCTTAGGACTGGAACAAACTTCACAATCTGTCCAAATTACTTCACCAGTCAACCGTAAAATCAGCCCTTGAAAACCTAATTTTAGTGGGGATCAACAAGGTTGTATTCTCCAAGTATGCCCCAGTCTCAGGACGTTTGCGCTGGGACTTCACGAAAAAAACACAGATTATTACTGAATATTTCACTACCACCCGCCCAGTAGCACAAGCTCAGGAGTCGAACAAAAACAGTGTTTACAGGATTAATTCAAGCCCTGGGTACGATTCGCCCCTTAGGAGGCGATCGCTTCGATATCTCCTGCCGCCCTGATGCCTCGCACGTAATCTTACAAGATTTAGCGATCGGTGACAGCGTTGCGGTCGATGGAATCTGCCTAACAGTAGAAGAAATTTTACCACAAGGGTTTGTCGCAACAGCCTCTGATGAAACTTTACGTCGTACAACATTAGGGCAAGAGCATCGTTCAGCGTCCTATGTCAACTTAGAAACATCAGTACGTGTTGGTAGTAAGCTCGGTGGGCATTTTGTCACAGGTCACATTGATGGCATTGGCTGTCTACAGGAATCAGTAGAAACACCTAACTCATGGGAACTATCCTTCACCGCACCCGTTTCCTTACGCGACCTCTGGCAGCACCACATTGCCCGCTATCTCGTTCCCAAAGGCAGTGTCGCTGTTAATGGTGTAAGTCTAACTATTGCCGATTGTGACCCCCAAGGAAGCTGGTTCAAAGTCGCCGTCATTCCCCACAGTTATGCTCAAACCAATCTGAGCTATTTACAAATTGGCAGTTGGGTCAATTTAGAGGGCGATATCTTAGGCAAGTACGTTGAGAGATTGCTCGGTCATCAAGTCCCCTCATCTAGCTACCAAGAGGAAATTTCACCGACATTTCTGGCTGAACATGGTTACCTGTGAGACGAATAAGCGCTTGTGCTTACCAGGTGCCTTTTCGTTTGAGTGAGTGAAAGGGGAAGGATACAGGGTAAGCTTCAGCTACCTTTTCCCTTCGCCCTTTCTCGCTTTTTCCTTTGCCCGATTCTAAAACCCTCGTTGTGGGGTTCCTTGGGCGAGTTGTAGAGCATTGATGAATTGAGCCAAAGCATACTCCAGATGAGCGCCAGCATCTACCGCTACCCAACCATCAGTGGTTAAGTGTCGCCATTCAAAGTGCAGGTGAGGGCCAGTAGAATTACCCGTGCTGCCAACGCGCCCAATCACAGTTCCCTGTTCTACGAGT
>JALYGX010000514.1 GCA_030776905.1 Cyanobacteriota bacterium
TGCCCTTTATCCCCATGATGGGGCGGAAATTGAACAGTTGCTGGCGGCGGCTAATACAGCGATGACTCAGGCAAAGCAGCATGGGGGCGATCAATATCAGCTTTACAGCGCTGCCTTTAACATTGGCTCCTCAGACCGCCTCGCCTTGCAGAGTAGTCTGCGTCATGCCCTAGAACGAGAAGAACTCCGAGTCTACTACCAACCCCAATTGAACCTCCAAACCGGGCAAATCGTCGGTGCAGAAGCGCTTGTCCGCTGGCAGCATCCAGAACGAGGAATAGTTTCACCGGATAAGTTTGTGCCGCTTGCTGAGGAAACAGGTTTAATTGTGCCGATTGGGGAATGGGTGTTGCGTACAGCTTGTAAGCAAACTAAAGCGTGGCAAGATGAGGGATTTCCTTCTTTACGAATAGCGGTCAATCTATCAAGCCGTCAATTTAGTCAAATAGACTTGCGACGACAATTAGTCGAGATTTTAATGGATACAGGTCTTGACCCAAAGTTCATTGAGCTAGAACTCACCGAAAGTATGCTCGTACAAAATACTGAGGTAGCAATTCGACGGCTAAATGCATTAAAGTCGTTAGGTGTAGAAATTGCTATTGATGATTTTGGAACAGGCTACTCTTCGTTAAGCTATTTGCAACAATTCCCGTTTGATATTCTCAAAATTGATCGATGCTTTATCCGAAATATTACAGAGAATGCCAACAATGCGGCGATTACCAGAGCAATCATTGCTATGGCAAAAAGCCTAAATCTCAAATTGGTTGCTGAGGGTGTAGAGACCGAAGCAGAACTTTCTTTTGTTCGCCAACATCAGTGTGATGGAATGCAAGGTTATTTATTTAGTCGTCCCGTTCCGGCTGAAGATTTCAGGCAATTGTTAACTGCTGATAAGCGTCTACCACTGCCCATTGGCTAATGAGACTTGAATTCTATCTAGACAATAATTTACCTGAGGCAAGGTGAGTGGGTTTGTTAGGGTGCATCTATGGCTGAACCTCTCAAGATGCTTTTGGATAGAGTTGTAGGAAGGCATGAAATTAACTTGTAAACTAGGTATTTTGGTGCAACTTTAAACAAAATTAACTGGATTTAAATCCAGTTGTACTCCTTAGGAAGACAGTCAATAATCGTTTTTGAAGCTATGGCAGGACACAGTAAATGGGCGAACATTAAGCGCCAAAAAGCCAGGGTCGATGCTGTTAAGGGTAAGACCTTTGCAAAACTCTCTCGGCAGATTATTGTTGCAGCCCGAACAGGGGTTCCCGACCCAGAAGGAAACTTCCAGTTACGCACAGCTATTGATAAAGCAAAAGCGGCAGGGATTCCCAATGAGAATATAGAACGTGCGATTGCGCTAGGCGCACGCTACGCGAACGCTAAAGGTTCTGGACAATTTGGTAGTGATGGCGACAATTTTGAAGAGATTCGCTATGAAGGGTATGGTCCGGCTGGTGTTGCAATTCTGATTGAAGCACTCACTGATAATCGTAATCGTACCGCCGCCGATCTTCGCCGAGCCTTTACGAAGAATGGCGGTAATCTTGGTGAAACTGGCTGCGTATCTTGGATGTTCGAGCAAAAGGGTGTTGTTAGTCTCGACGGTACTGTCGCAGAAGATCAGTTGTTGGAAGCGTCCTTAGAAGGGGGAGCAGAAGATGTCCAAATGGATGCTGAAACGGCTGAAGTTTTCACAGAAATTAATAATTTGGAAACTCTCAATTACACATTAAAGGAAAAAGGCTTTCAGGTGCGTGATGTTGAACTTCGTTGGATTCCAGGGAATACAGTAGAAGTGACTGACCCAGACTTGGCGCGATCGCTTTTGAAGTTGATAGATGCTCTAGAAGACCTTGATGATGTGCAAAATGTCACCACGAACTTCGAGATGGCAGAGGAGTTGATGTCCCTTAGCATGGCATAGCTAGATAGCTACATCCCTCAGACCCGCTTTTCATCCTTACTGTTGACAAACGCTGCCTAACAATGTGAAGCGCATTAAGTTTTGAAAACTTTGAATCTAGATCTGTCTAGGTGTAGATTTGCTAAGATGAAAGATTTGGCTAAATGGATAAAGTAGTTTAATATCTGACTTGTTGCAACGGTTCAACGACCCGAATTGTAGCAAAAATAGCCAAAATAGGAGAAGCTTTGTATGAAATTTGTCACCGTTAACCTATCTGCTCTATGGCATTCTTTTCGCCTTTTTGTAGCTAGCTGTGCCTGCGCGTTGATATTGTTCTCTAATGCACTACCGGCATACAGTCTGCCTAATATACCAAACCCATTTGCCGCTGATAACAGCAGTAATGCTGCGGCTACGCCGACCAGCCCCACTGAGGGTGAGGCGCAACTAAGGGGTATTGAAGCGGGAGGACAAAAGACTGTTAACCGCTCGCAAGATCTGCTTTCAGGCGAAGAAGTCATGAGAAAGTCTAATGAGGGACTCAATGAGGTTCAGGGAGCTGCTGATATTAATAAGATGAAGCGTGCCTCAAATACACAAGCTGAGTCAGTTGAGGGAATAATCCAGGAGAAGCTGGAAGAGGCTACTGGTCAAAAATAAGAACCGAGAGGCAGTCATCGTATAAAAATCGTCCTTCTGTTTAAACTCCTCTTGGAAAGAAGTCATTGGTTCCGGGGTCACTAGTTTTGGGAAGACTAGTGCGCCCAACAGAGGAGCAGCATGTATATCAACGGAGTTATTTTTGTACGATCTGTTAAGAATTAAGAGGGCAGACAGAAGTGTCTGTCCTATTTGCGTTTATTAGATACTCAAAGACTCAAAGACAGCATTTAATCTACATACAGGGAAAAGCCTTGTAGTCTTGCTACCAGTACTTTTCCCTTTTTGACTTTTGGGCGCGTTAGCGAAGCGGAACTCTTAGGTTCGACTGGGAGGAGACCTCCCAGCTTAAGTAGCGCCCTTGACTTTTAACTTACTTAGCGATCTACAAGCGTCTGCTTAAGATTTTGCATCCGCAGCTTAAACATGGTCTCTAAACCTAAGCGAATCAATGTACCATCCAGCAGGGGATTGAGTTCAAATCTCACGGAATCAACGATGCGGGTTGATTCGGATGTAATTGGCATAAACTGATGGGTATGTTCCCAGACGCGGAAAGGACCACTGACTTGTTCGTCTACGAAACAAACTGGGGGGTCCCAATGAGTAATTTTGGCTTGCCAGTCAATCCCAATGCCGAACAACTCGACTCGCACTGTAAATTGAGTGCCCAGAGTACAAACAATGTTCGATTCTTTAAGCCGGACTAGGGGAAAAGGTGGAGCAACACGCTCCAAAAGCTGCACATCTTCATGGGCTTTCCAAACTGATGCCACGGGGAGGGGTACAGTCTCAGCTACCTCAAATCGTTCCAAAAGTGCTGTTCTCCACAAACATTTTTTCACCTAAATTTCACTGTACTGCAACTGTATCTAAGTTTTCCAGTCAGTACTCAAGATGAGCTATTACCAAGCTGTATAAGTTAAAGGTAACCTTGTCCTGTGAAATGGAGGCAGTCAACTGTCAACAACTTCATGTAAAGCATTGTTTTCAGCCAACTCGCTTCGTTCTCACGTCTTGGTCTAAAATTCGCTTGATCGTTCCCAAGGATATCCTGGAATTATGTCTAATCAATCTCCCATCCCAGTCGTGGTTAATGGTGCTGGTGGCAAAATGGGTCGTGAGGTCATTAAGGCTGTTACCGAAGCCGAAGATATGACCTTGCTGGGTGCTATTGACCGTAACCCAAATTACCTTGGTCAAGATGCGGGTGAAGTCGCTGGGTGTGGTCCCGTTGAGATTCCCGTCTTGAATGACTTGCAAGCGACACTAGTAATGGCGACCCAGGAAAAAGTGCAGGGTGTCATGGTAGATTTTACTCACCCTAGCGGTGTTTATGAAAATGTGCGGGCTGCGATCGCGTATGGCGTTCGACCAGTTGTTGGCACGACAGGACTCAGTTCAGAGCAAATTCAAGAACTCGCAGACTTTGCCGAAAAAGCCAGCACGGGTGCCTTGATTATTCCAAACTTCTCCATTGGTATGGTGTTGCTTCAGCAGGCAGCGGTTCAAGCCTCTCAATACTTTGACCACGTTGAAATTATTGAGCTGCACCACAATCAAAAAGCCGATGCCCCTAGCGGCACGGCTATTCAAACGGCTCAACAGTTATCAGGGCTGGGAAAAACTTACAATCAGGCTGTTGTTAAAGAAACTGAAAAATTAGCAGGGGCAAGGGGCAGCGTTGCAGATGAGAACATTCGTATCCACAGCGTCCGCTTACCAGGTCTTATCGCTCACCAGGAAGTCATCTTCGGTGCGCCTGGTCAAATCTACACTCTACGTCACGATACTACAGACCGCTCCTGCTATATGCCAGGGGTGCTGCTGGCAATTCGTAAAGTCACCCAGCTTAAATCCCTTCTCTACGGATTAGAAAAAATCCTCTAATTCGTTGTTGGTCATTTGTTATTTGTTTTTAGCAAATCCCCAACAACAAACAACAAACAACAAACAACAACTATGCTAGTTCCCATCACACGCCAGAAGTTTGAACAAGTCATTCCTATCCTTGCGACAGGGCCTCAATACGCCTACTGCTGGGGAAAATTCCCAGTTTTTATAAAACGACTGCTGATTTCTGTGATAGCGGTCGTCGTTGTTCTAATTTTGGGACTGGCACTTGGAGAAGGTTTCAATCCTGTACGCTTGTTACTCGGTATCATCGCTGCACTTTACTGGCTGTGGGCACCGATCTACTGGGCAACCAGGCGTAACCTTGAGATACGACGCTACAAATATAGCGGCTTCTGGCGTGGTGAAGTCTTGGATGTTTTTGTAACAGAAGAGTTGATTGGTACCGAGGAAAATGTCAATAATCGAGGCGAATTATTGATTGTTGAAAATCGAGAGCGACGCCTCAACTTAGATGTGGGTGATGAGACAGGATTTGAAACCCAGCTACAAGTGCCGCTACGCCGTACTCATAAAGGAATTGCTCCTGGTCAAATTGCTGAAATGCTAGTGATGTCCAATCAATCTGACCTAGGACGCATCGCTAAGACATCTGATGTCTATATCCCTAGCCTCAATCTCTGGGTCAGTGACTATCCTTATGTGCAACGAGATGTTTTTGATCAGGTTAGCCGTCAGTTGGGCGAATCTAGAGAGGTGACTTCTCCAAAAAAACGTGCCGCCAAGACTAAGCGTCGCATTCGCTAAAGCATTGCCATGCGATCGCTAAGTTGTTCTATTGATCGCGTAGCATCTATGTAGAAGAATCGCCTCCTAACCTCAACCAGCCAAACAAATCTCCCACCGTGACTTGCCAGTCTGCTACAAGGTCTGGAACAGGTAGCACGTCTTTTGGTTCTCGCAATAGTTCCGGTTGCTGTCCCAGTGGGTATACCAGCACAGAGCGTTCATCTGGGTCAATCAGCCAACCTAATCGGCTACCGTGTTTAAGGCAGTGCAGAATATTCCCGGTAACTTTGGTCTGGCTTTGGTCGGGAGAGAGAATTTCAATTGTCCAATCAGGAGCAGCCTCGAATACATTGGCAACATCCCCATCCTCATCAAGGGGTATCCTCTCCCAGGCAAACATCGCTACATCGGGTACGATTGAGCGTCCCCCAAAGGTACATCGCAGTTCTGGGAAAGCCCAGGCAATTCGCTGGGTCTTAGCTACGGCATTAATAGCAATGACCAGTTCACCTTGAATCGTGCTGTGCTTCCCCTGAGGCATCGGTTTTTGGATGATTTGACCATTAATGTATTCACTGGCTGGCTTGGTTTCTGGCAGTTTCAGAAACTCGTCTAGGGTGAATGTTTTTGTCGGTGTTTTTACCATTTGCGATCGCCTCCTTCCTCTACCATCAAGCTTTGTGGTTGCTGCAATGGTTTTCCCAGAATCTCTCCTGAGCTTTCTCTATAATTGTCCCCATCCTTATTAATAACCAGTCCTGTCAGCTAACACCATTAGTGTCCTGACCATAGGCTTGCCAAGCCAAATCTACTATACCGTTGACAATTGCCGCCGCAACCACTGCACTACCCTTACGACCTTCAATCCGAATATGGGGAATAAACGAGTCTTTCAGTCGATCTTTGGCAACATCTACTTCAACAAATCCCGAAGGTGTGCCAATTACCAAGGCTGGTCGAATTTCCTCTGCCTCGATTAACTCAACTAGTGCCGTAAGCGCCGTCTGAGCCTGACCAACAACAAAAATCCCTTCCGGGTAGCGTCTAGCTAATGTTTGAATACCCCAAGCCGCTCGTGTCTTTTCTTTTTGGGGTCGCGTTAGCGCTTCCATGCTGCAATACACCGGATTGGCAAAGGTGTTTTGGATATGGGGAGTAATGCCGACTTGTACCATTGGGACATCAACCACAATGGTGCTACGAGCCGCTAGCGCTGCCGCTCCCGCTTGTAAAGCTCGCTCAGAAAAACGAATTAGAGACTGATATTCAAAGTCAGCAGTTGCATAAATCACTCGGCGCACAATCTCATATTCTGCTGGTGAAAAGACGTGCTCGCCCATTTCTCGGTCAATAATTGCCAAACTTTGGGCATCCGTTGCATGCCATTCCATGACTTTTTCAATCCCAATCTGATTTGCTGTTTTTAAGCCCTTGTGTGAGAAGGTTAAGTATTTTACTGTAATTCACTATACAAATAGTGTTAATTATTCTGAATTTTTTTAAGGGTTTGTCTCACATAGGGCTAAAAGCGTCTAGCTGTGAAGCTCTCGCAAAAAGCTAGACGCCACCAACAATTAATTATCTACTGTTTTCTACTGTTTAGGTTTCAGATGTGGAGGATTGATTAATAATCGGTGATAAGTAAGCGACTAATGCCCCAAGGACAAAACCGATAAC
>JALYGX010000515.1 GCA_030776905.1 Cyanobacteriota bacterium
GTTTAACGACTTGACGCGCACGAGCAATCACCAGGGAATCATTAGGGACATCTTCCGTAACAATAGAACCCGCCGCAACATTGACATCTTCTCCCAAGGTTACGGGTGCAACTAGAACGCTATTAGAGCCTGTTTTAGTCCGATCGCCTATTTTAGTGCGATGCTTTTTCACTCCATCGTAGTTAGCGGTAATCGTACCTGCCCCAATATTGACGCGATCGCCTGTTGTCGTATCGCCTAAATAAGATAAGTGAGCAACATTTGTGCGATCGCCTAGTGTGGTGTTTTTCAGTTCCACAAAATTCCCTAGGCGGCAAGACTCCCCGACTTCCACATGACCGCGCAGATGGGAATAAGGACCAATCCGAGTGCCATCTTTAACAACACTGTCACTCACCACCGAATACAGCACCGTCACGTTCTTGCCGATCTGACTATTTTCAATCAAACTACCGGGACCAATGCGACTTCCTGAAGCGATCGCTGTTTGACCCCGCAGATGAGTTTGGGGTTCAACAATCACATCCGGTTGCAATTCCACCGTATCCTCAATCGTGATGCTAGCTGGGTCGATTAACGTGACACCACGCTCCATCCAGCTATCTTTGACCCGTGTTTGTAAAATCTCATAAGCCGTCGCTAGCTGCTTGCGGTCATTGATGCCGAGAATTTCTTGATAATCCTCAACATCCACCACTGTCACTGGATCGAGGTAGTTAACGGCATCAGTTATGTAATACTCCTTCTGGTCGTTATTCGCCTGTAATTGCGGCAACACTTTTGCCAGTTGGGGCCAGTTGAAGCAATAAACACCCGCATTAATCCGGCGGTTTTGCTTTTGAGCGGCTGTGCAGTCTCGGTCTTCTACAATTTGAGTGAGTCGGTCTTGACCGTTACAAAAAACGCGCCCATAGCCTTTAGGGTTGGGTAGTTGAGCTGTCAGGAGAGTCGCAGCATTCTGATGAGCTTTATGCGTTTCCAGTAACTGTTTAATCGTGTTGGGTCGCAACAAAGGAACATCACCGTTCAAGAGCAACAAGTCGCCCGTGAATCCTTCTAAGTACGGGATAAGTTGTTGAGCGGCATGACCTGTTCCCAGTTGCTCGGTCTGTTCAACAAAGTCCAGATTTTCAAAGGCGTCCAGAGATTTTTTTACTTGTTCGCTGTGATAGCCAACGACTACAAAACGTCGCGAAGGTTTAATTGATAGACAACTATTGAGAACTCGTTCAACGAGAGAAAGCGAACCCAAAGTGTGACAGACCTTGGGCAGGTCAGATTTCATCCGCGTGCCACGTCCCGCTGCTAGAATCGCTACTGCAACCATGTTTTAGCTATCAGCTTTTAGCTACCAGCTTTCAGATTTTTGCTCACTGATAATAACATTTGCTTTGCTCGAACGGGACTATACATCTGGGAAGAGAAGAGATGTTGAACAAGAGCGACTCTTGAGCCTAATCAACCAATAGCTGAGTGTTCGGACTTTAGAGCAGATGCCGCCCCTTCCTCTATCTGAGTGGATTTAACGAATTCAATAAACTGTTGGACGAGCTTCGGATTGCGCCAGCCTCTTTCGGTTTCCTGAGCAATAATTTCTAAAGCTTCTGCTGATGTAAAAGCTCGTTTATAAGGACGCTCGCTGGTTAAAGCATCGTAGATATCGATCATTTGAAAGACTTGAGCCAGATAGGGAATTGCATTACCAGCCAGACCATCCGGATAACCGCTACCATCCCAGCGCTCGTGGTGATAGCGAATAATTGGGATAACACCGCGCATCGTTCGCAGTGGTTTGCAGATTTTTTCGCCAATCATGACATGGTGGTTCATGATTTCCCGCTCTTCATCAGTAAATGCTCCTTTTTTCAATAGCACGGCATCGGGAATTCCCACCTTGCCGATGTCGTGGAGATAGCCACCCCACATTAAATTCCGAATTTCGGCACGGGAAAGTTGAATATATTCACCAAAGGCTTTCCCCATCGAAACCAAGCGCTCGCAGTGGTCGCCCGTGTTGGGGTCGCGGCTTTCAACTGCTCTGGCGATGGAGAAGAGAACTTGTTCGGCGTGGTCTAAATCTTCATTGAGGCGCTTTTGGCGAACGAGGGATTTCACTCGTGCAGCCAGTTCTAGGCGGTCGAAGGGTTTGGAGAGAAAGTCATCCCCTCCAACTTCAATTCCCATGATGCGCGATCGCCTATCGTTGAGCGCTGTAATGAAGACTACCGGAATGAGGCGAGTTTGTTCATCTTCTTTGAGACGGCGGCATACCTCAAACCCATCCATCCCCGGCATCATTACATCCAGGAGAATCAAATCTGGATTACCCTCGACAACACGCTTTAGCCCGGCTGGCCCATTTTCTGCCTCCAACACTTCGTAGCCCTCGACTGACAATAGTGCTACGGCTGTCATCCGGCTGGAGGAATGATCGTCAATAACAAGAACTTTGGGTCGATCGCAATCCAGAGAAGTCAGGTCGGAAGCACTTGTTCCAGATCTGGATAACGTCGAAGCCTCTGAGAAATCAAGCATGATCTTAGGCAGGCATAGCCGTAGAATAGGCTTATAAAGAGCATTGATTTGCCGTCAGGGTTTTATGACCCTTCAGAGCAAAACTCTTTCCAGAGATCATTGTATTTTAAGCTTGACTTACTTGGATTTAGAACTTAAGTTAGAGATTCGCAATATTCTGCTTAAAGAGAATTTAAAATTGACCATCGTTTGTGCCAACGAGAGGATGGCTCCAGGGAAGATGCCTCTTGCTCAATACGACGGCGATGTAATATAACAGCGGATGGATCGCATAGCTGAGGATCGCGATAAGGAACGGCAGCACGAGTTTGCAGGTGTTCTTGCGATCGCTTCGACAGAGGCGCTAAATCATCACCACTAAAACTAGCGACAGTTCCTGGCTGTCTAGCTCCTACTTGCAAAGTCGGACCAATTTTGAACCCAGCGGCGATGAGGGTACTGCGCACAGACGCCGCACAAGAGTAAGTGGCAAGTCTCCCGTCAAAAGCACAGCAGCTAGCTAAGTGGCTAAGAAATTCTACTGTCCATAACTGAGGACAATGGGGCGGCGAAAAGGGATCGAGAAAAATCGCATCGGCTTTAAAATCAGACTGACGTAACTGCTGAATAGTTGTTCTGGCGTCTCCAAAGTACAATTGAGCGTGGAATAACTGAGTTTGAACGGCGAGAGATGTTGTCAAAACGTCCAGCAGTTGGGGGATAGGCTGAGTGTAGTGACTAAGTAAATGATGTGCGATTGCCGCTTTTGGTACAGCTAGATCTAATTCCAGGGCAACTAGCTCAACACAGCAGTTAGGATTATTCGCCCAAATGACTTCCAGTGCGGCGGCAGTGTTGTAGCCTAAACCATAGCAGACATCAAGCAATCGCAGTACAGGCTGTTGAGCTTTTTGGGCTAGCTGGCATGGCTCTACAAACTTAAGTAGAGCTTCTTCTTTTGCACCTTGAATACTGTGAAATGATTCGCCAAACTCTTCTGAGAAGAAGGTATAGGAACCATCTGCCGTGAGCTGTGGTGTAAAAAGGTTGGACTCTGGCATCGATTGAACTAAAGGAAGACCGTTAACATTTCGAGAAAAATTAACTTGATATTTATATACTCAGCCAATCACCTATGGTAGTGTTGGTTCTCAGGTACGGCTAATCTATTTTTGATTAATCCTAATGGCATCCCATCAAAAACTTCAGCCTATACTGAAGCCCAAGGCTGGGTCATCAATAACAAAGGTGAGGTAGTTCTCACAGCTCAAGC
>JALYGX010000516.1 GCA_030776905.1 Cyanobacteriota bacterium
TTATCAACTGGTGACGAGTTCGAGGTTATGGATGGGTAGGTTTTACGGCGTTCCCTATAAGCTGTAACGAATTGAAGCAAACAGGCAAGGGAAGATGTTAGTTTTTCAACGGATGTTCGCAAGTGGCTAAATTTATAGCTTGTACCAAGCCCTGGCGAAAAGTACCTAGAATACTGGACATATAGGGAATTCTCATGTTTGCTCATCGCCCAGAAAAACCCCATGCCCGACCCACAACTTCAATGGCAAGTCTCCCCCACACCGCAAATACCTCAATGGTTTTTTGAAGCGGTCAAAAACCACATCCCAGCCCATGCTCCTGGTGTCGCTACCGCTACGCTAGCAGATGGACGTTATGCCGCTCAATTGTTGTGGCAACGAGGAATTCGCGACCTGGAGCAACTGCCTGGTTTCTTGAATCCAGATTGCTATCAACCCGCAAGTCCTTTTGAGTTTGGGCAGGAAATGCAGTGGGCAGTGGAACGATTGCAGCAAGCTTGTAATAGTGGGGAACTTGTGGCAATTTGGGGAGATTTTGACGCCGATGGTATCACATCAACCGCCGTGCTTTGGGAGGGTTTGGGACAATTTTTCCCTCAAGAGTGGCAGCTAATTTACTATATTCCCAATCGCCTCACCGAATCCCACGGTCTTAATTGCCAGGGAATTGACAATTTGCGATCGCAAGGTTGCCGATTAATTGTTACCTGCGACACGGGTAGCACCAACTTAACAGAAATTGAATATGCTCACAAATTGGGCATTGATGTCATTGTCACCGACCACCACACCTTGCCCTCAGAGCGTCCACCCGTCCAAGCAATTATCAACCCCCGCTACTTACCTCCCGACCATCAACTGTTTCATCTTTCCGGTGTTGCCGTTGCCTACAAGCTAGTAGAAGCCTTGTACCAAGCCTTACCCGGCATCCCCCAACAACCTTTAGAGAACTTGTTGGATTTAGTGGCAATTGGTTTAATTGCCGATTTGGTGCAATTAAGCGGTGATTGCCGCTACCTGGCACAACTGGGGATTAGACGGCTGCAACAACAGGCAAAAACCCGCAGTCGTCCGGGTGTAGCTCGTCTATTGGAATTATGTCAGCGAAATGGCGATCGCCCTACGGATATTTCTTTCGGACTTGGCCCTAGAATTAACGCTGTTAGCCGCATCCAGGGCGATGCCTCCTTCTGCGTTGAGTTGCTGACAAGCCTTGATGAACAGCGCACTCAGCAGTTAGCGGAAGAGACTGAATTAGCCAACACCCGCCGCAAAGCTTTACAAAAAGACGTTACCCAACAAGTTAAAAATAAACTGGCTCAACTCGACCTCTCAACCACCAGCGTAATTGTCCTAGAAGACTCTCAGTGGGCTGTCGGCGTCTTAGGCTTAGTAGCAGGTCAAATCGCCCAGGAATACGGGCGTCCTACGATTTTGTTGAGTACAGGAGGTGGGGAATCGGGACAAGGAGGACAAGAGGGACAAGGAGACTTTTCCGATGCTCCCTCCTCTGCAATTGCCAGGGGTTCTGCCCGTTCTGTGAACAACATCGACCTTTACCAGTTGGTGAAGTCGCAAGAACACCTACTGCATCGGTTTGGGGGTCATCCCTTTGCGGCTGGGTTGAGTTTGTCTGTGGAAAATATTCCTCTGTTTACAGAAGCGATTAACCAGCAATTGCGGCAACAAGCGGGTGTTGGGGGTGCTTTGGTGACGCCCGTGATGGAAGCTGACTTGGTTGTGAAAGTAGCGGATTTGGGGAAAGAACTGTTTTACGAACTCAAATTGCTCGAACCCTGCGGTATGGGGAATCCGGTGCCAAAACTGCTAATTCAAAACTGTTGGTTTGAAGAAGTCTGGAATCGCAATACTCAGGACTTCAAAGGAAGAAAAGTCCAATACATCAAAACTGAGTTGGAAATTTGGGACGACTCCAGCAGTATTGGTTTTCCTGGTATCTGGTGGGGGCACTATAAAGACGAAGTGCCTAAGGGTCGATGCAATGCAGTTGTTGAACTGGACTATAACAACTACAAAAAACGTCCCGAAGTGCGTCTAGTTGCCGTGCAATCCAACGTCAACGCCTCCTCGTTCAATATTCCCGTCCAGCTAGATTGGATTTTAGATTGGCGAGGTGAAGATACAGACGGGGAACAAGAAGAATTTTCCAACACTTCCCTTACCTCTCCTGCTCCCTCTGTCCCCCTCTCCCTCCGCGAGTGTCCAACGAGTTGGGATGAATTGCAAGTGTGGTTCCGGCGGGCAATTCAGGCAGACCGAAAACTTGCGATCGCTTATCCTCCTCCTAGTCAACTCCCCCCTCGTGAAGTCTGGCAACAGTTAGTAGGAATCGCTAAATTCCTCAGCCGTACTGGTCAAACGGCTACCCTAGCACAACTCCAAGAAAAGCTGGATTTAAGCGATCGCACGATTCATCTGGGACTACAAGCCCTTTCTCATCTCGGTTTTCAAGTCAGACACTTGGATTGGTCTATAGAAGTTAGCTGGCATCCTCCTCTTACTTCCTCAGAGGTTAGCGAACCCACTCCTGATGAAGCGACTCTTGCCTTCCTCGCAGCGGTTGAAGAAGAACAGTTTCTGCGTCAATATTTCTACCAAGTTCCTCTGTCCACGATTCAAAGGATGGCTTCGCAAACAGCTTTGAACGAGCAGCTATTAAGCGATCGCGTTATTTAGTTCGTAGGGGTTGATGAAGGGACTTCATATCAAATCTTGCCTCGCAATGCCTCTAATTCTTCCCTTAATGATAAAGGCGCATAACCTAAGGCAAAAGCCATTGAACTATCCAAAGAAACATCAGGAGGTCTGGGTGCTGCCATTTTCACATCTTGTTGTCGGCAGGCTTTAAGACCTGTTGCAGGAAGCTGGAGCACCTCTACTAATAATCGACCAAAATCATAGCGCGACACTCGTTCTTTCCCACCCAGATGAATACGTCCCTTAACTTTATCTAATGCTAATAAAAGCCCCTGCGCCGCCGTTGTTCCACTTGCCGGAGTTCGGAATTCATCAATAAATAAACTTAGCTCTTTTCCCTCTCTCAAGGTTTGGATAAATGGCTGCATAAAGCTTGTTGCTGGGGGAGTTGCCATGCCAAACATTAAGGGCATACGGCAAACAGCGGTCATAGGATAACGCTCTAGCATTCCTTCCTCTGCCCTAACTTTTTGTTCGCCATAATAACTGACTGGGCACACGGGGTCTGTTTCTCGATAGGGAGCATTCAATCCATCGAAAACTAAGTCAGTTGAAGTAAAAACGCAAGGAATAGAATAATCCGCACAAAGTCCGGCAATATTGCCGGATGCTGTTACGTTGATTAGATATGATTCAGTTGGGTGGTTCTGACAAAAATTAGGGCTAGATTGAGCTGCCGTATGAATAACTGCTGCGGGTTTAACTTCATGAAAGATACGCTTAATTTGCTCAAAATCGCTCAAGTCAGCCTTCACAAGAGTAATGCCAGGAATCTCTACAGAATGCGAGAAGTAGGTTCCATAAATCTCCCAGTGTTGTTTGGCGAGCTGGCAAAGATTCCATCCCAAAAAACCACTAGCACCTGTAAGTAATAGCTTTTTCATTCGTAATAGCTTTTTTGGAGTCTTTCATTTGAGAGTCGGAGAGTAGAGGATTAACTTTCTGTTTAGTTTTCTTCCTGGGGATTAGCGATCGCTTTTATTGGATAGGGAACTTTTTTCTATACAAACTATAAAAAAGCGATCGCTAAGGAACGGCTGCCTGTAAAGATTGCTAACAATAATGGACCTTAACGGCTAAACCCAGCAATGATACCCAGTACAAGTCCAAGTGCTGCAAAAATAAAGGTCAGGATTAAAAGCCAGTATTGAAGGTTATAAAGCTTTCTTAGCTCACCGAGGGCACCCATGAGATTTTCAATATCATTTCCTTCGGTATCGACAATTCGCTTGAAAGCCGTAGCTGCCTTGTTAGTCCAGACGCCAATAACGATTTGAACAACTCCAGTGATGATGTTAGCAATGCCGCCTCTAAGCAATGCGATTGCCCCAGATACGGCGATTAAAACGCCTACCCCAATCAGAAAATAGCTAACAAAGCGCATCTTATCAGCTAAGTTCTTAATCAGTTCGTTCTGAGAGCTGCTAAATTCGTATTGTTGAAAATCCATTTGATGTATCTTCCTTGGGAAATAAATATCCAGATTTTAAGCCATCTCTAGCTTCTAAATGAGCAAGGAAGGATATGCGATCGCAAATATTAGCGAATTCGTTTCAAGATTAGGACAACCAAAGACACTCAGCTTGTGAGGCGACTAAGATAAGAGGGAATTTCGTCACCAGCAATCGTTCCTCAAGCGTTGCTTCGTTGAAATCTTCTAGGTATATATAAGGCTAGGCATCCCGCTCTGCTTGTTTGGTTTGGAAAACGATGAAAACACCGCCCGATCCTCCCCAGTCTAGTCCAACCGTATATAGTCCCAACGGTTCTATACCCAACCCGTCTACTGAGGGTAAATCTCCCCCCGAAGCAACGGCAAGTCAGGAGCCGATTCACCTATCTGTCCTACCGCTATCTAGACGCACTAACGAACCTACTAGTGTGAACTCGGCGTTGCCTATAATTACCCTCACCGCGATCGCGATTCTGGTTGTGGGGTTAACAATTAATAACTTCTGGATTGGGATATCGGGAGCAATTGTCGCCTTATTGGTGTCAGTACCCGTAATTTTGCCACCGTTGCAGAAGGCAGTGTATGAGGCACTATCTCCAAAAGAGCGAGCGCAATTCATTGCCGTCTTCGGAGTCCTAGCAGGACTTATAGGTTTGGCTTCGCTAACGGGTGTTAATCGACGTTTCGATCAATTCCTCAACCGCATCAACTCTGAGGCGATCGGCTCACTAGCAGAATGGACGGGAGCCTTAGGGCAAATCCTCATCGCCATCCTGGCGGTGTACATTGCTTGGCGGCAGTATGTTATTTCCAAAGACCTAACCATCCAGCAAAATACAATTACCCAACAGCAAACCATAGATGCTTACTTTCAGGGCGTTTCTGACCTAGCGTTGGATGACGAAGGGTTGCTAGAAGATTGGCCTCAAGAACGGGCATTTTCTGAAGGGCGTACTGCCGCTATCCTTGGCAGTGTAGACGCCCAAGGCAAAGCAAAAGTCCTGCGGTTTTTGTCTCAGTCCCGACTGCTGACGCCCTTAAAACGCGATCGCCACTTGGGACGCCCGATGCTTGATGGCAACGGAGGTTATCAAGAAGACCGTGTTTATGGCGTGCGCGTCATTGAGCTGAACGTGATGTTAGCAGGGGCAGACCTTGCAGGTACTGATTTACGCTGGACAGAACTCAGCGATGCCAACATGGTCAGAGCCAATCTCAGCCACTGTGACTTGGTGAAAGCGAACTTATCTCGAACGATCTTGTATGAAGCGAACCTAGCGGGAGCGGATATGAAGGGAGTCCGCTTGTTCTATGGCTCAGTGGAAACTGCCAGCCCCCGCAGCCGCACACACCCCCCCGACTACCGCAGCGGCGCTTACACTGGCGCAGTCATAGAAAACGTTGACTTCACAGGCATTCTGCGACTCAGTGAAGAACAGCGCCAATACTGCTGTGCTTGGTGCGGCAATACATCCCGCAAGACAATTCCCGGCGGTTGCGACGGTATCCCCAATAAACTGGGTCGTTAAAAGTACTAATGCTGCTAGCTATGGTTGGGGTGAATCACACTAGGGTAGACTTTTAGCGAGAAAAAATATATCTTTTGGAAGAAGAGAAACCTATCTTTAGAGTGGGTTGGGCAGTTAAATTTTCACAAAGCTTGCTGTTTAGCATACGCTTGAAAATCCCATTTATTTACCTATGGCACCCATACAGACGGGAGAGATGGACGGTCTAGAGGTTAAGCTCAAGACCCATAGATGGCCTGAGGGATTGATTTTTGTAATTGCTATGTGGCTGTTGAGCCGACTTGTAATCGTCGTTGCCATACAGATTATTGCTCCCATAACTCATATCTCACCTGTAATGCATAGCGGCGACACGTCACCACTGGATTTTTTTCCTGGCTTTGTTGCTAAAAGCAGTTGGGAACTCTTCTCTCATTGGGACGGAGCGTGGTACAGGAAGATTGCAACCGTAGGCTACGACTATGGAAATGATGGGAAATACTATAGTGTAGCGTTCTTTCCCTTGTTTCCCTTAGTGAGCCGTGTGGTTATGACTCTCGGCTTACCGTTTGACGTAGCAGCCACACTAGTGAACAACCTGGCATTTCTAGGGGCACTGTTCCTCTTGTACCGTTGGGCCGAAGATCGCTATGACATCAATGTGGCAAGGTGGGCAACGGCTGTGCTGGCTTGGTTTCC
>JALYGX010000517.1 GCA_030776905.1 Cyanobacteriota bacterium
CTTCACCATAAGCTTGTAGCTTTTAGGTGGTGGCCGTCTAGTCTCTCAACCTTCCTGACTTGACTAATGCGATCGCTTAATCATTCTGAGTCAGGCTTGGCTCGGCATTGCCGTAGAGTGGAAGGTAACTCCTACACTCTTTAGGTTTCACCGAATTTGACCACATTCACTCATGGAGTTTCTTCCAGGGTGCCCGATAATTCAGGAGGCGCTTGCTCTATCCATCTGAGCCACAGCCCCAATATACGAGATTCATTATAGCTAATGGCGTTGAGCAAACAAGAGTAGGGGAGTCAAGAATAGACATTAGGAAGACAAGCAAGAGAATTTGTCGTTTCTTCCTTGTCCCTGTTGTCTTTTTGTCTCCACTTCCCCTCATCTTCAAAGAAGAACCCAAGGCAATTTGGCGCTAGAGTGCCAAGGTTCTTCCCAAGATGCACCACCTGTCTCCAAGCCACAAACAGAGCTGCTTGCTTTTAAAATAGTTTGGGATTTTCCGCTGCGTTGCTCTCGTAGTTCCAGCGTAAGCTGACCTTGCATGGTGTCTCGGCAAAAAAAGATTAAACCCTGTTCAGTAGGAGCACGTAGAGGTGTTCCTGGTTTGTCTGTAGTACTAGTTAACTCGACTTCATAGTCCGCATTTTCCGCTTGCATCTGCCAACTACCCCACGGGTGAATCTGCCAGCTAACTTTTGAGTTCCAGGGTACGAATTCATAAAGCTTACCTTGGTAGTGGATACCAATCAAGGCAGCAGATTCTTCCCACCACAGCACTTTTCGCCTGCCACCACCTGCGGTAAGGGCAAGATCAGATTGATTGTCAAAGCTGTTGCAATTAAGCCAAAACCACTTTTGAGGAAAGGCACGACCCCAATTTTTTTCACTGTAGGCAGGAGCATCAGTGAAGTTGTAGTGTTGATCGTTCCACTCAATCCAGCCAGTTGCCAAGCCGTGCGCCATCAAAATCTGCCATCCGGGTTCAAATATTGGTAGATAAGAAAGCCAGCCAGCCGTTGATTGCTGTGGTGCGCTTTGATCGCCCCAGCCATAGACAGGTTTGATTTCATACTGCCATCGACAGTAGTGCCCAGTAGCGGGATCGCGGATGCTGCCTTGATTTAAGTTCGCTGTCGCTTGATAGCCTTCGACTATGTGATGCTGAAACTGATCGGGTTCAAGATATTGTGGTGAAATTTGTAAGTTGGTTTTACCCCAATGCCCTAAGGCTAAGGATTGTGACGACGCCCAAAATTGGTTAGCCTTGGGGAAGGTACGCCACAGATATTCATCATTAGGACCAAGAATTTGGGCTGCGCCACCACTACAGGATTTACCACCGCTTGGGTCATCAATGGAATACATGAAAGCAAAGGTTTGACCACAATCGGGCAAGGTAACACGGTAGTACCAACCTTCAAAAAAGCGATCGCTTCCACCGTCCCATTGATATTCGCTGTGGGGCGTTTGTAAATGATTTTTCCTCATAAAACTTATGGATTAGTTAGATTTTTTCGTTATAGTCTACTTTTAGAAAAAATGTTTTGGGGTGGTTCAAATACAATAAAGGTGACTAGCGAGAGGTAATACTAATGAAACTTACAGTAGTTGTACTTACCACGATTGTGACCACAACGAGCTTAAGTGTTCCAGTAATCGCGCAAATCACAAGACCTTCTCAAGATTTTTTTGAGCAGGGACGAGAGCGGCTGGAAAGAGAAATTCAAACGCTCCAAGAAGAATCACTCAACTCACAACGAAATCCTCAAAAACCTCTAGCGGAACCAATATTAGAAGTCTCTCCTTCTCCTACCCCAAGTGATCGCAACCAGAAGCCCCCTCAAGTCGATCCTCCTAACCCGAAACTGAAACCGAATTAGATAACAGTCAAGGTTTTGCAGACCTTTGTAGACTAATCTTAGGTTGTCGTACACGATGCATTATACTTACTGTGCTCTTAAGGAAGTCCCCAGAGTATTTACGTCGAACTCAAGTTCAGTGAGAAACGACATACAAATCAATGCAGGAAAGTTACAGTCTGTTGCCGTTCCAAGCCAATGCTCTAGATTTAGTAAGTGATGCTGTAATTGCTATTAATAACCAGAACAATATCATCTATGTGAATCAGGCAGCCATAGCACAATATGGTGTAGATCTAGATGAAGCAACTATAAATAAGTTGGTAACTCTGTTTCAGTGTCGTTGGATTAACCCAGCAGATGAGCAGTCAGCCGAGCGAGCATTAGCAAGTACCGGAAGCTGGAAGGGCGAGAACATTCATATCAAACGGAATACCCAAGAAATCTGGGTTAAGTCTACTGTCAGCGTTCTCAAGGATGAGCAGAATCATCAGATAGGATTGCTAGTAGTTATTAAAGACATTACCGAGCACAAACAGGCAGAACAGGAACGCCATCAGGAAGCATACCGAGAGGCTGAGCGCTTCTTCAACTTGTCTCTGGATATGGTGATTGTTGCCGACTTTCAAGGATATTTCAGGCAAGTGAATCCAGCGGTGGAAAGGACACTTGGTTTTACCTGTGAAGAATTCCAAGGTAAACACTACATGGAGTTAGTTCACCCCGAAGACTTGGAAGCGACGCGAACAGCGGTGGAGAATCAAGAAATTGGCATTGCTGTTATCGCTTTTGAGAATCGCTATCGCTGCAAAGATGGTTCCTACAAGTGGCTGTCGTGGACAGGTGTACCCTTTGCTGAGGAAGGGTTAATTTATGCGATCGCTCACGATATGAGTGTTCGCAAGCAAGCGGAGGAAGCAGTGCGCCAAAGTGAGGAGAAGTTCCGCCAGTTTGCAGAAAATAGTCGGGATGTCTTCTGGATGTACGATGTCCTAGAAAAGCAACATATCTACATTAGTCCCGCCTATGAGCGTATTTGGGGGCAAACCTGTGCGAGTTTATATGCCAATCCTGATCTGTTTCTAGACTCCATTCATCCAGAAGATCGAGAACGTGTGAGGGAGGCAATGGCAGCAACCGCGCAAGGTGAGAACCAAAACCTTAAGTATCGCATCGTGCGTCCTAATGGTGAAGTGAGGTGGATTGGCGATCGCTGCTTTCCCATCCGCAACCAATCCGGACAAATCTACCGCTTTGCAGGTATTGCTGAAGACATCACCGAGCGCAAACGAGCTGAGGAAGAACAGCAAAAGTTTGTGGCTCTTGTGGAAAACAGCAGCGACTTTATTGGCATGACAACCCTAGAGGGGGAACCGTTTTTCATTAATAAAGCGGGACGTAAACTTATTGGTTTGGATAGGTTTGAACAAGTACATTCTGCGGAGATGTTTTTTCCTATTCCAGAAACTGAAACCTGCTTCCGTGAGATTACCTTTCCCACACTCATGGCAACCGATCGATGGGAAAGCGAAGGTGTGTTTCGCCATTTTAAGACGGGTAAGCTGATAGACGTATATATCAATGCTTTTATTGTCAGAAACCCCCAAAACGGTGAGCCTCTTTGTCGGGCAACCATTACGCGGGATATTACCGAACGCAAGCAGGCAGAGGCAAAAATAAAAGCCTCATTGCGGGAAAAAGAAATCCTACTTCAGGAAATTCACCATCGCGTCAAAAACAATTTACAAGTTGTTACCAGCTTACTCGATTTACAATCACAGCAAGTCCAAGATCTAGAGACTCTAGAGATGTTCCGGCAAAGCCAGAACCGTATCAGGTCTATAGCTCTTATCCATGAAAAGCTATATGAATCAGAAAATATAGCTAGAGTTAACTTGGCTGACTATATCTACAGCCTAACGACTTACCTGTTCCAATTTTATGCGGTCAAAGCCGATAATATCACCTTACAAACTAAGATAGATGAGGTTTCCTTGAATATTGATACAGCTATTTGCTGTGGACTAATTATTAATGAGTTGATTTCAAATGCTTTAAAGTATGCTTTTCCAAATGATATGAAAGGCACGATTTGGATTGAACTCCATTACGAAAATCATTGTTGCAATTTACTTATTAAAAATAATGGAATAAATTTACAAGAACCTATAGATTTGCAGAAATTAAAATCTTTAGGGCTTCAGTTAGTCAAAGCTTTAGTTGAACAACTTAAAGGTCAAATGGTAATTGAGCAAATTCAAGGTCTAGCCTTTAGAATAAGCTTTCAGCTTTGAAGCCTTAGGTTATATGATTGCCTTTCAATCAGATGTACCGTTGGGCGTTACGATAGCTGGCGGTGCAATAGGGATTTGAATCCAGAACTCAGCTCCCTGCCCGGGTTTAGAGAGGCACTTCAGAATACCGCCATGTTTCTCCACCACAATTTGGTAGCTAATCGACAGTCCCAAACCCGTTCCTTTACCCACAGGTTTGGTAGTGAAGAAGGGGTTGAAAAGATGCTCGACCACATCTTCTGTCATTCCTGAACCGTTGTCGCGAATCCGAATTACAACCGACGGTATTAGGTCTAGATGTTGAGAGTTAGAGGAGAATTCCTCGTTACCAAGCTTTAGTTCTCGCTCTTCAGTCAAGAGTGAGGTGCAAATGGTAATGTTTCTTGGTTCGGCGTGGTTTTCTAAAGCATCGATCGCATTGCTGATAATGTTCATAAAAACTTGATTGAGCTGACCAGCATAACACTCCACAGGTGGTAAGTTGCCGTACTCTTTGACAATCATGATGCCAGGATTATTGCCACTGGGTTTCAAACGGTTGTGGAGAATCAGCAAAGTATTATCAATTCCCTCATGGATATTGACAGGCTTCATCTCCAATTCATCAACCCTTGAGAAGTTCCGTAGCGAAAGGACAATCTCATGGATGCGGTCAGCCCCCATCTGCATAGAAGACAGAATTTTCGGCACGTCTTCGACGAGGAATTCTAAGTCAATTTCTTCAATACATTCTTGAACGTCTGGTACAGGATTTGGGTAGTGCTGCTGATAGCAGTCGATCAGATCGAGCAGGTCTTGCATATAGTTCTTGGCAGGAATCAGGTTGCCCGTGATGAAACTAACCGGATTGTTAATTTCATGGGCAATACCCGCCAGCATTTGACCAAGACTGGACATTTTTTCCGTCTGGATGAGTCGCGATTCCGTCTGCTGAAGGTCATGTAAAGCGATTTCCAGTTGACGGGCTTGGGTTTGAGCCGCAAGGGCAGCCGCGCGAGTTTTGGCGAATAATTCTGCATGTTCGATCGCGATCGCCAATTGATCTACCACGGCTTGTAGCAGTTCGACTTCGTAATTAGTCCATACGCGGGGACCCTCGTAATGAGTACAGACAATTGCTCCTAGTTGACCCGTGTTGGTCTTGAGGGGTAACAGTAGCCCAGAAGTCATGCCCGAATCACGCAGAAACGATCGCGTTTCGGCATCTAAACCTGATGCTTCAGTCAGATCGTCAATGCGTAGTGTCTCCAGATTGCGAATTTTCTCTGCCAGACGTGCCAGATATGGCGGTGGGGACTCTCCCAAAAGACTAGGCAAATCTGGCTTACAGGCTTCGTGAGTCACGCTCAAGCTAGGTTGTTCAGACTCTGACCAGCACCACAAAAAATGGCAGCAATCAACGTCAAGCAAATTCCGAATTTCTGCAACGGCGGTATCTAGGATGGTATTGAGGTTGAGAGAGTTGCGGATTTGACCGGCTAAACGGAACAGTAAGGCTTCCCGACGACTGAGCAGTTCTTCCCGTGCCCAAACACGGTCAATCGCCACAGCGATCGCATTCGCCACCCACCCCAAAACGCCATGAACGACTTCAGAGAACGGTTGC
>JALYGX010000518.1 GCA_030776905.1 Cyanobacteriota bacterium
GCATACAATCGAATGCACAATATTACACCCCAACCGATTATCAAAAAAGTCAATAACTCAATTTTGGCTTACCTAGATGTTTCGCGGCGGCTGAATTCTCAACAGTTGGAAGAAATCTACGAACAGGCGGACGATTTGCCTTTAGAGAATATTCCAGAGTTGATTACTCAACTGGAAGTACAGATGAAAGATGCGGCGAAAAATTTGCAATTTGAGGAAGCAGCGAAATATCGCGATCGCATCAAGCATCTGCGAGATAAACTGCTAGGTCATTAAAAACGCGATCGCACTTCACTCTTCCCCAAACTGTGCGGGATAAGTTGCAGATGCGATCGCACTTTGGCTTGATGAATGAAGTGAAAATGCGATCGCATCTCCCTGGCGAGACTGTCATCTGAAATTGTGCAACCTTTATAATTTAGTTCACAGACTCAGGCATAACTCGGAAAGCCTATGAACGCCATCACGCTGAATATTCCCCACCTGACAGGCGAGGGGTTTGCTCAATTTTGTCAAGCTAATGAAGACTTGCAGCTAGAACGTGCAGCTACAGGAGAAGTCATCTTAATGCCCCCAACGACTCCTTGGACAGGCAAGCGCAATGGCGACCTCTATGGGGAACTCTGGCTGTGGAATCGACAGACGGGCTTGGGCGTCACTTTTGAGTCCTCAACTGGGTTTACCTTGCCGAATGGTGCTGTCAAATCGCCTGATGCTTCGTGGGTGAGTAACGAACGCTGGGAAGCCCTGACAGTTGAAGAGCAACAAGAGTTTTCCAAACTTTGTCCTGACTTTGTGGTGGAGTTGCGCTCTTTAAGTGATTCCCTACAGAAGCTGCGGGAAAAGATGCAGGAGTACGTTGACAATGGCATCCGTTTGGGATGGCTGATTGACCCTAAGAAAAAGCAGGTTGAAATCTACCGTCCGGGAAGAGATGCAGAGGTGTTGCAATCTCCCACAACGCTATCGGGTGAGGATGTGCTGCCAGGGTTTGTGTTGGATTTGAATAAGGTTTGGTGAAATGCGATCGCACCTCATGAGGATACTGGGGAGATGCGATCGCCAAACCACATTTTCGAGACAAACTATTCGATCACTGAGAAGATTTTAAGCTTTTAATTTGCTCAAGCAGAGCGAAATAATGATCCATCGCAGATTTTCGTCGCTCCAACTCTTGTGAATCTTCAGCAGCTTCTAGTTCTTGCTGACGTAATAGGAACTCGGTGATAAGTATCAACTCGTCCTGCTGATTTTTCGGCAATTTTGATAAGATTAAGATGTCGAATCCTATCGTTACAAGTTGTAGTTTATTTTTCACTGTACGGAATTCCTTGTTGAAGAATTCTCCTGTGATGTTAATGAGTTCTCCTGGGATGACTTCATCGGTGATATTTCCGACTGCGGAGACAATTGTTGTGTTTTGATTGGCTCGGTTGAGGGGTTGGTTGGCGTGCCTGCTGCTGATGGCATCGTTATGGTTGCTGGCTGTAGCATCGTCTGATTCGGTTGGCTGTCGTGTCGGGTATCGCCGATGGTGTCACTGTCGGCGCTACTTGGCTCTGAGGTGTCGGGGGAGTCTCCTCTCGCTGGTTTCCTGGCGGGATTTGGGTTATGAGTGCGATCGTGACGATTAAGATTAGCAACAGGCAAATTGCCAGGAATATGTACTGAGATTTTTTTTTGCGTTCCCTTTTTCAACCTGCTCAGATATACCCCACCAGACTACTTTGATTTTTGAGTTTGGTGATAATATTTTACTAGAATCGACTTGATTCTGAATACCCTCAATATACTGCTTGATACGTTCAAAATTAACTCGAAAATTAGCATCAACATCTGATTGTACAGCATTATTAATTGCATTTTTCATTTCCTCCCATTTCTGTTGAGCTTGGACAACAATTTTACGTAAAAATTATTCATTTTCATAAGAGTAATTAGTTGTCAAAGCCACAGAATTGCGTACTTGATACCCGTAATTTTTTGTTCGTTCAATGGCTTCGATAGCAGTAAAGAACAAGAGTAATTCCTTACCATCTTGCGCCAGAACTACTGTAGACTCTTGACTATCGTATTTATCAGTCAATCTGATTTTGATGCCATTCTCTAGGCGGGTAGCTGCTCTAAGAATGCGTGGAATCTCTCGCGGTTGATTGTCCTGGCTAATAATTTTACGCCAGTGGTAATCCTGATCTTGAGAAATTCCACAACTCTGAACGTACATATCAATATTCATTGTTATTTATCCCTCAAATATTTAGCCAATCTTTACCTTGGATAATTTCAAAACCACTATTGGTTTTACAGTCTTTGGCATAATCGCGAACAATTTCCTTAAGCTCATTATCAAAACCTAACCAATCTCGAATAAAATTGAACATTCCCCATTGTCCCTGGATATGAAGTTTTAACAAAAACCGCAAGAGGTACTTAAGCGGTTGTTCACTATCCTGAGGATTGTATTCGGCATCATGATCATTTTTGCTAAAGAAGAAGTGAGGTTTACCATTAATAACCTCGATGTATGAAAAAAATACATTACCTACAGTCTGAACAGGTGTGACAACTACAGCAACTTTTTGCCTTAAAGCTTCTGCGCTGAAAAGGTCAAGTAAATTAGCATATTGCTCCTTAACACGTTTCAGGAGTTCATTCGCAGACTTGGGATTTTTCATGTAGCTTTCTCCATCTAGATGTTCCCGAATACGATGCTGTACAAATCCCCGATAAGAAAGCTCAAACTCGGCAAGCATTTGGAACCCAAACTTTACTTTACTCGGTTGCCCTGGCAGCAGTTCTTCAGGTAGTTGATCTGCGATCGTTTTAATAAAGTCAGCCCCTGTTACTTCTGCCAGTCCTCCCAAACGCCCCCGCTCAATCAATACCTCTGCCACCTGGGATTTCACCCGATTTAGCGATCGCTAACTGTGCAAATCCTGAAGAGGCAAATAAGGTTCTCGATCGGCTTCTAGACTCAGTAGTCCGCAATGGACACCTGCGGCGTCCCCTTGTGAACTGAAAACCAATGGAATGGAGCAAGACAGGGTTTTTTGACAAAGTCAACTGTGGTCTGCTCGAATAGTGGGTCGTTACTTTCACTCCAGGATGCAATGCCAATAACTCCCACTAAAACCTTGAAGCTTGAGCAACTCAACAAAAAACAAGTTCACACGATGGCTTTAGAGAACCTGAAGCGACATTTGGAGTTGAAAGGCTCAGGGAAGCAATCTGCTCCTGACAAGGTGCTGGATGTACTCTTAGCAGCGGCAACCAACAACACCAGCATTGAACACGAGTGTAGCTCTCTGGAAGGGGCACCCAGTCCTAACACGGTGCGTGGAGTACGGCGAGAGTCTCTCGAACTGCAAAACTTGGAAAGACAAGTGAATCAGGCACTCTGGACTCACTTGAATCCCCGTTATTGGAAAGGACTGCAAAAAGTCGCAGTAGATTTAGTAGAAGTGCCTTACCACGGACTGGCAGCCCAACACTCTGATGAAATTCGCCGAGGTAAGGCTAAACAAGGAACGACTCACTTCCATGTTTTCGCTACAGCCTATGTTATCCGTCAGCATCGACGAGTGACCTTGGCACTCCACTATGTTCGCCTTGAGGAGTCTAAGCGTCAGTGTACTTGAGGCATTGAAAAGTTGGCTGGATGAGTTAGGTGTGCGAGTGGGGCTGTGGTTAGCCGACCGGGCGTTCTGCTGTGTCGCGACCTTACGTTGGTTTTCGCAACAGCCGGAAGCGATAGTGCCAATGGTAGCACGGGGTTGCCAATCGCCTCTCTCAGCCAGTCGCCTTCTATTTGCTAGTAAGCAAAGCTACTGGGATAAGTATACCATGCACAGTGAGACGGACGGGGATTTAACCTTCGATGTGGCGGTGGTGCGTCGAAACAGCCGACCTAGCCGTTCTGGCGGCAAACGGCTTCCGCCTACAACGCTAGTTTATGCCGTGGTGGGCAAGCGTCTTCGACGCCAACTCAGGAGACGTTCGTTCCATTCCCTGGTCGAAACCTATCGTCGTCGCTTTAGCATTGAGTCAAGCTATCGTCAGCTCAATCAAGCTCGTTTTCGGACTTCGTCTCGTTCTCCAGAGTTAAGGTTACTGGCAGTAGCGATCGCCTTATTGTTGCGAAACCTCTGGGCCTTATGCCAATGGATGACATTAGCTCGTTCTGCGCCTGGTCGCCCAACTGGTGAAAGTAGCTTTCGCTTCCGCACACTGCTGCGTTGGATTAGCCGCATGATTGAAACTCGCTTGGCTTTGCAGACAACTATTGAGTTACCAACACCTTCAACCACAAGCTTTTGACTTCAGTTAGTTCGCGTTGCGGACTACTGAGTCTGGGTTTGACTGGATCAACTTATTCAAGTCAGCTAGCATCAGAGTCTGATTTAAAGAAAACTTTGGCTCCCTTTAGATT
>JALYGX010000519.1 GCA_030776905.1 Cyanobacteriota bacterium
ACAAAGACTCCAACTCAGCCTGCAATGATTGGAAGTCAGCAACTCTCGCTACCAATAAATTCTCCTGACCCCCATCTTGTAACCGTGATTTCCAATACCGAATGTGTTCCGAGTTATTAAGCCAGAATTGAATCACAGTCTCCACAACCCGATCCATTTCCCAGCCCCGCCTAAGCGGAACAGTCTCAACGGATTCCAGAAAAGCGTCTAACGTGCATTGATGGCTACCCAAGTATTCGACACCTGGCGACGGTGTTTTCTGAATAAACTTCTGTTGATGATTGAAAAAATCTAAAACGGGAGAGATTCCTAAGAGTTCAAACGTATATTTCATCGCTGTGCCCTCTCTCTTCGTGAGTTATATCAAACTTTAATCAATAGTATGACCACGAAGTCAGCATCATTAACATCTAACTAAAGTTCACATCTTTCCTAAACCCTAAGTAGGATTAATTTTGACTTTTGACTTTTGACTTCCGCGTAGCGGTACTAGGGAGAATTTTCCCACTCAGAGGTAAGACTGCGATAGTTAAATTGGGAAGCACCAGGGTGACAAGTGACGCAGCTACCTATGTTTACGGGTTGAGGAAACTTCACTCGTGGATGTAGGGCTTTGAAAAAGCGAGATTCTGAGACACGATACGGAACCGATTCTTTGGTGATGTGGGGACGGGAGAAAGCCCGCATATACTCCCACATAACTAGAAGATAAGGGCCAATCATCGGCTCTAGCTTCTGACCGTAATGCTCCTGTGGCTCTAAAAGTAGCCGCCGCCAAGTTTCTGTTGGCATAACTTCCGGTGGCAGAGCAACGTGACAGCTAGCACAATTTTCTATATAAAGTTCTTTTCCTAACTGATAGCGAGCAGGAACAGCATCAACTGTACCCGTAGCAGTGGGAGTAGCTTGAGCAACGATATCTGGTTTAACCGTAGACCCAAGGATATCTGGTCTCACAGGGGAGCCAAGCGCGATCGCTATTCCCCAACCTAAACAGATACTCCAGACTAGCAATAACAGTAATAATACAGCAGGCGATCGGTTTGGTCGTCGCCCTTTAAGAAAACGCTTTTGTTGTCGCCGTTGAATTCTTGACCTCACACGCCTTGACCTAAGCTAAAAAAACAATTCTAAGGGATTGGCACCGATCGCAATAGTTGCTCAACAATAGACTTAGCTCGACGCCCACCTGTAGGAATTAGACGATGGGCAAGCACATGAGGTGCCAGAAACTTCACATCATCTGGAATCACATACTCTCGACCATCCAGGAAAGCCAGTGCTTGAGCAGTTCGCTGCAAAGCCACTGTACCGCGAGGACTCACCCCCAACGACACGTCTTCAGCCTCACGAGACGCTCGAACTAAATTAAGAATATACTCTTGCAAAGACCGCTCTACCTTTACGCGAGCGCAAAGACTGCGTAACTCTAGAACATCTCCTGTAGAAATACAGGGACTAAGTTCCGAAACCCTCATGCCCTCCTGATGGCGTTGCAGCATCTGGAGTTCTTCCTCATGGGTGGGATAGCCCAGGCTTAAAGACAGCATGAATCGATCCATTTGTGCCTCCGGCAGCGGAAAAGTCCCTTGATATTCAATGGGATTTTGGGTGGCAATCACAAAAAACGGCTGGGGAACGCTCCGAGAAACGCCATCCACGGTAACCTGCCGCTCTTCCATCACCTCTAACAAAGCCGATTGTGTGCGAGGGGTTGCCCGATTGATTTCATCTGTAAGGAGAATATTGGCAAAAACTGGACCGGGGAGAAATTGAAACTCACGAGTATTCGGATTCCAAATATTAGTACCCGTGATATCTGTCGGCAAAAGGTCGGGGGTACATTGAATCCGCTGAAATCGTCCATCAATAGAAAGAGCTAGCGATTTAGCGAGGAGAGTTTTCCCGACGCCAGGAACATCTTCTAACAAGGCATGACCACCAGCCAGCAGCGCGACAAGTACCAGACGAATCGCCTCCGCTTTGCCAACAATGGTACGACCCAGATTTTCCGTCAACTGGTCAATGCGTTCTCTCATATTGGTAGAGTACCTCCCAATGCCCTATTCCCTATTGTCTTACCCTAGCCCCTAGCCTCTAAAATAGCTTTCGCTACTTCACAGTCAGCTTGGATTTGCGCCTTAAGGGCATCCAAAGAAGCAAATTTTTGTTCCGGTCGCAAAAATTGCTCCAAGCTTACCGTTAAGGTCTGCCCATATAAGTCTCCAGACCAATCTAACAGGTGAACCTCTACTGTCAAACTGATACCATTCACGGTAGGACGGTGTCCAATATTCATTACACCGGGCTGGAAGGCTACTGATGAAGTCAGCGAGTCGCTCTCTACTCGTACGCAGTAAACCCCTGAGCGTGGCAAAAACTTTTTTGAGGGTAGCTGAAGGTTAGCCGTCGGAAATCCCATAGTTCTGCCCAATTGTTGCCCCTTGACCACCACTCCTGTAACAGTGTAAGGTCGTCCCAGCAATCGGTTAGCTTGACTGATATCGCCTTGCTCCAGAGATTGGCGAATTAAAGTACTACTAATGCGTTCTCCCTGACACGTTTGCAACGAGACAATCGTGACCTCAATTCCGTAGGTTGATGCGATCGCCTGCAAGTTAGCTGACGTTCCAGTTCGTCGATACCCAAAGTGGAAATCCTGTCCCACACTGACGTGGGTTGCGCCGAGCTGCTGCACTAAAATCTTTTCCACAAATTGCTGCGGACTCAAAGACGCTAATTCCCCATCAAAAGGCAACAGTACTAGCTGTTCGACACCCATCCTACTGAGCTGCTGTGCCTTTTCTGCCCGTGGTGTCAGGAGCTGCCAGGTTTTACCTGAAAAAAATTCACGCGGATGAGGATTAAAAGTTGCCACTGTGGAATAGACGTGACCCGTCTCGACCTGCGCTTTTTGCTCAAAATTTTCCTTGAGGTTTGGGTTTACTAACCCTTCAAGCCGACTTTGCCACTCTACTGCTGGTGGCGTCGCCGTAATGACTTGAGAAAAGCCAGATTCCTGCAAAATCGGTTTAATAACCTGTTGATGCCCTCGGTGAACGCCGTCAAAATTTCCCAGGGCAACAGTAGTTGGTGTTAAAGCAGTTGTTGGAGAGGAAGTAATCCACACGCTTTACATTTTTACACATTTAAGAGCTTAAAGCATGGTTGTTTGCCAGGAAATTCGGTTGTTATAAGTCGTGCGTGGGCTTTTGTGACTACTGAGGACTCAATCGCTAATAGTTTTCTTAAACCGAAGTCTGACGTTCTCCCACCGTCGCCAAATTTGGGGCAGGAGACTCCACTAACTGAAGCGACCAACCTTCGCGAGCCATAAAGGTATTGGGAAACTGTTGAGCCGCTTCTTCACCCACACGATCAAGGAAATCATCGTTGTGTAGGGGGTCGTGGTGGAAAATCACGAGCTTTTTTACATTAGCCGCTTTGGCAACCTTGACGGCTTCCTGCCAAGTTGAATGCCCCCAGCCTAGCTTACTGGAGGTCTTTGAGTTATATTCTTCATCGGTGTAGGTAGCGTCGTAAATCATGACATCAGCGTTACGCGCTAGCCGCAAGACATTTTGATCTAAAGTGTCTGTAAAATGCTCTGTGTCAGTGATATAGGCAGCTGAATAGCCACGCCAGTTAACGCGGTAGCCCAACGCTTCACCAGGATGGTTGAGTTTCCCATTTTCGATAGTAATCTCGCCAAGCTCAACCTTTTCCCCAACTTCCAAGTTATAAAATCTAAAATCAGCTCGCATGAGTTGGAAGGGAACGGGAAAATTAGGATGGAGCATTTGGTCAGTGAGACGCTCCTTGATTGTTTTACCATCAGGCGATCGCGTTCCGTAAATATGGAAGCGATTTCCGGGAGCAAAGGCAGGCACAAAGAAAGGCACCCCCTGAATGTGATCCCAGTGAGAGTGGGTGAAAAACATATAAGCTTCCACTGGCATCTGCGATAGCAGTGACTGCCCCAAGACTCGTAAGCCTGTGCCGCCGTCAAAAATCAGACGCTCACCACCGACTCGCATCTCTATGCAAGGTGTGTTGCCGCCATACCGGACAGTCTCCGGCCCTGGACAGGCTATACTCCCTCTGACGCCCCAAAACTGAATCGTGAATAAGTCGTGCATACTAGACATAATTTTTCCTTGCAGGCTTCTTCAGGCAGTCCATCAGTAAGTTTTCCCAGGTTGATTAGGTTTTGCCGGAGTGTTAATATTCGTTCTCGTTTCTGGGTCCAAGCTTGGGTTCCGGTGGCAGTAAGTTTTTACGGGCTGGACAAACGCTTTTCGGCTTAGGGTTGCGATCTACTCTAAACTAAAGTTGAGCTAACTGAGCAAAGAGAAATTGACCCCATAGAAATAGTCAGTACTTTAACAAGTGAAGTGTTCTCACAACGGCTTCAGAACCTTGGTAGTTGCACAAAGCAGCTTTACATCAACGTAGCTTTTGGAGTTGCACGTCTCAAGCGGTCATACTAATCCCTATTCTGGGGCACGCCGTTTGAAAGCAAAACTTTACACTACACCGACTCATTTCCAAAAGATTAACAGTTTCCACTCACAGATGTCTTGCCTTTTATGCAACAAACTCATGTGATTTTAATCACTTTGCATGAAGGATGTCCTGTAAGGCGCTAATATGTCCTAATTAACTTTGGCTAGTGATTAATTAGAAACTTGAGAAACAGGACAAGACTATAGCTTTGGTTTTAGTAATGCACTTAGGCTTTGGCAGAGGCTTGTCTAGTTGACTAGAGAAAGTCCAGGATTTTCCCCTTTCCTGAGTAAGTCTTGAGATGCGACCAGGCAAATCTTAGCAGGGACGATAACACGACCTTCGCTGATGTGCCTATCTGTATGATAAGTCAGCCTTTACTAAAATTAATTACCAGTCAACGTAGCTAGTAGTCAAGCTCTGACGGGAGAGTGGCTTTTCCCAGGCCGATGCCTCACGAATGAAAGTGACTGTTTTCAATATCAAACGTTCCCAAACAGTTATGGTTATCCAAAAACAGACTTGACCCCTGTAGAACTCCTCTACTTCTCAGCGGATATTGGGAAAGCAACACCGATCTAAAATTTAAAAAATTGCGTCACACTTGAGGACACTATGGCAGCGAACGTTGAAATCTACACTTGGAGCCGATGCCCGTTCTGTATCCATGCTAAAGCCTTGCTGGATCAAAAGGGAGTTAACTTTACCGAATACTGCATTGATGGCGATGAGGTGGCACGAGCCAAGATGGCTCAACGGGCAAAGGGACGACGTTCTGTGCCCCAGATTTTTATCAACAATAAACACATTGGTGGTTGTGATGATATGTACGATTTGGAGGCACAGGGGAAGTTAGACCCGATGGTACAGTAAGGCGCAGCCACCAGCTAGCCTCCTAACAGGAGAAGATGGCTTGCCGTGGCGCAATTCCCAAGAGTCTTAAAAATTAATACTTATGCAACGAGTAGTACGTACCGGATGACTGTTTAATTTCTGAAATTACCAGCGTCTTCGCCCGAACAATTTAAAGGATTGCCAGCGTGAAATTTGCCTTCATTATTGACCCTCTCTCAAAACTCGATCCTGGTCACGATACCAGTGTGGCTTTAATGGAAGCGTCACAAGCATTAGGTCATGAAGTCTGGGTGACTCAGGCTCAAGAGTTGAGTGTTCTTAACGGTCAGGCATGGGCACTCTTGCAAGAGGTGCAGCTAACGCCTGCCCAACTGGTAGAAGGGCGTTGGGTGGTGAGCGAACAGTGGTACACCGTCTCTCAAGCCGTCTTACGACCCTTGGAGGAAATGGATGCCGTCTTTATGCGGACAGACCCGCCAGTAACAGTTCCTTACCTCTATGCCACCTACATTCTGGACTATATCAACCCAGAAACAACCCTGGTCGTTAATACTCCATCGGGAATACGGATGGCAAATGAAAAAATGTATGCCCTTCAGTTTGAGGACGTGATTCCGGAAACGATTGTTAGTCAGGATAAGTCGGTGATTCGGAAGTTCCTTGAGGAAAAAGGAACAGCGGTTCTGAAGCCATTGGGCGGTAAAGCCGGGGAAGGAATTCTCTTTTTAGATAAAAGCGATCGCAACTTTAATTCTCTAGTTGAAATTAGCACCAAACAAGGTCGCGAGCCAGTCATGGTTCAGACGTATTTACCAGCCGCCAAAGACGGAGATAAGCGGATTATCCTGCTCGATGGCAAAGCCATAGGGGCTGTCAATCGTATTCCTACTGGCAACGAATTTCGCGGCAACATGGCGGTCGGTGGCAGAGTCGCTCAAACAGATATTACTGAACAAGAACAGAAAATTTGTGCTGTTGTTGGACCAAAGCTACAACAGGATGGCTTATATTTTGTCGGTATTGATGTTATAGGCGGCTACCTCACCGAAGTTAACGTCACCAGTCCTACGGGTATCCGCGAGATTGACCGATTAAACGGGACTCGCTTGGGTGAAGAGGTAATTGCCTGGGTAGAAACGCATGGCAAAAAGGTAAAATAGCTGTATGTCCTCTTCTCTCAATCCCTCTACGGAAAAGCGTGCACTTGGGGTAGCCGTTGCCGGAACAGGCTTCGGTGAAAAAATTCACATTCCTGGCTTTCAGGCTCACCCCGATACTCAAGTGGTGGCTGTCTATCACCGAGACATCAATAAGGCAAAAGCCATTGCCCAATCCCACCATATACCCCAAGCGGGCGATCGCATCGAAGATATTCTAGCCCTACCGGATGTCGAAGCTGTCAGCATCTCAACGCCGCCGTTTCTGCATTATGAAATGGCGAAGCTAGCCTTGCAAGCTGGAAAACATTTGTTACTAGAAAAACCTACAACCCTATCCGCTACTGAGGCACGAGAACTTTACCAACTAGCCATTGCTAACAACGTTGTGGCGATGATGGATTTTGAATTTCGCTTCGTACCCGCATGGCAGTTGTTTGCAGAATATCTCGCAGAAGACTATGTAGGGCAGAAGCGTCTTATTAAAATTGATTGGTTGGTGTCCAGCCGTGCTGACGCTTCCCGTCCCTGGAACTGGTACGCCCAAAAAGACAAGGGAGGAGGGGCGTTAGGGGCAGTGGGTTCTCATGCGTTTGATTACATCAATTGGTTATTTGGTCCGGTGCGGCGGTTGTGCGGTCAACTGAGTACGGCGATACCTGAGCGACCCGACCCCGCAGAGGACGGTAAACTTAAGCCAGTAGACGCCGATGATACTTGTCTGGTGATGCTGGAATTGGCAGATGGAACGCCCTGTCAGGTATGTATTAGTTCAGTGACGTATCAGGGGCGGGGACACTTTGTTGAAGTATATGGCGATCGCGGTACTTTAGTCTTAGGAAGCGAAAACCAAAAAGATTACGTGCATGGCTTTCGTCTTTTCGCCGCACCAGCAGGTAAATCCTTAACGGAGGTGGAAATCCCCAATCGACTCATATTTCCTCGGAATTACAGCGATGGGCGTCTAGCACCGTTTATTCGGGTAGTTGACGAATGGGTGCAAGGCATTGATGCGAGTAAGGCAATGATACCCTCACTACGGGAAGGGGTTTACTCGCAGGTATTAATGGATTTAACTCATCAATCCCATGAAACAGGCAGTTGGGTAAATGTGCCAAGTTTAGAAACATTTCTAGCTAGCGGTTAACCAAATAACACTGGCGCACTGTAACGTTACTAACCCTACTTACGACAGATAGCTATTATCAGCCCTTACTGCTGTGAGATAGAGGTGAAAGTATCAAGTGCACAGATATTATTTGGCCATAAAACTCACTTTTTCAGAAAAGCATATGCAGGCAACAAACTTATACGAAAAACTAGGTGGACAGCAGGCTATTGAGCAAGTAGTCGATGATTTTTACAACCTTGTTTTGGCAGACGATACCGTCAATCACTTTTTCGCTCACACAGATATGAAAAAGCAGCGCCGTCATCAGACGGCTTTCATCTCTTATGCCCTTGGTGGTCCAAACCAATACCCAGGTCGCTCGATGGAAAAAGCACACACAGGTTTAAATCTACAGCCAGAACACTTCGATGCGATTGCGAAGCACCTAAGTGAAGCACTAGCCGTGCATGAGATATCCCCAGAGGACATCAACACTGTACTTGCTCGCGTTTCAAGTTTAAAAGAGGCTGTTTTATACAAGTAAATCCTAACAACGTCGTAGAGACGTACCCTTCAGGTTCTGCTTTGCAGTACCGCCGGAACATCTCTACAACGTGCGTGCGGGTTGCTAAAAAGGGGTAGCAGTCCCGGATTAGATATGAGAGAAGAATTTTAGGCGCGACTGCTTATAGAAGCCTAGAACTTTTTCAGTGTAGGGAGCGGTTGCACTAGCGGTGTATTGAGTGGCGTCACCAGTCATCCACCAAGAAGCAGCACGTTGCACGGCGACAAACTCATTGTTATTACTAGCCGTGTACTGTTCTCGCAGCACATCACGCATCACGCAAACCAGAATGGCACGGGCAGTTACAGGGCTATCCTGAAACTGCGTTGGTGTCAGTTCCTTGCCGATACATTGTCTAGACCAACGAGGAATATTGTCCGCTTTGACTTGCCAGTCACTGTAGAGTCCATCGTTTGGCGTGCCAGTTTGCGGTGCAGCTTGTCGTAGCGCTTCCACTAGCGTCCCAACCTGAACATCAGAAATTTGGGCTGGAGATGATGAACGTGCAGTAGGTTGAACTGAAGGCTGAGGTGCGGGTTTACTTTGAGTGGCTGTGACTGAAGCTGGTTGCGCCGGGTTAGTTGGGGGTTGAACTGAAGACTGAGGTGCGGGTTTACTTTGGTTAGCAGGAGGTGATGTGGCTGGTTGAGAAGTCGGTTGACTTTGGCTAGCTGGAGGTTGCGCCGCTGGCTTCGTGGCAGGTTGTTGTGAGGGAGTAGCCGGTGGCGGAGTTTGTGCACTGCGGCGCTGCTGCTGGTAGAAGCCGAGAACTTTTTGGGTATAAGTTCTGATTCGACTGCTGTTGTATTGATTGGGGTCGCCCGTCATCCACCAGGAAGCGGCACGTTGCACGGCTACAGACTCACTACTACCACTAGCTTTGTACTCGTCGCGCAGCACATCGCGCATCACACAGGCTAGAATCTCACGGGCTTTAGTAGGGTTGGCTGTAAACGCCTGCGGAGTCAGTTCCTGCCCAGTACACAGTCTAGACCAACGGCGAATATTGTCCGGTTTAATTTTCCAATCGCTGGTGAGTCCCTCGTTCGCGTTGTCTCCTGGTGGTGCAGCTTGTCGTAGTGCCTCTACTAGCGCCCTAACCTGGGCATCAGAGACTTGTTGGGCTTGCACTGGTAGTGTCCAAAGCCCAACGCTCAGTAGCACTCCGCTAAGTAATAACCGTTTAGCTTGTCTAACTAACTTTGAACTCATTTGCAGTATTTGGTTGTGACCTGACTCTTGTCAGTGAAGTTTTACCACAGAGTTAAAGAAAGGGTGCTCTCTCTAAAGTATGTCCCTACATCTTTAATAATCAGCATTAAGGTAGATTTATTCATTTAAGAAGGGAAATTCCAAGTTAAGCGATCGC